>CAJQNH010000186.1 GCA_905479615.1 uncultured Eudoraea sp. | reverse complement strand
TTTATTGAAAATCCGGTTTATGTTTTGGGGGTATTGTGTTTAATGGTAATCCTGGCCTATTACGCCTCTAAAACAAGATTTGGTAAAAAGCTTGGAGCGGCATTATTGGTAATACTTTTTACAGCGGTTATTGCTAACCTGGGAATAATTCCTTCCGCCTCAAATTCCATTCCTCTTTATGACGGTATTTTTACTTATTTAGCCCCCATTTCTATATTTTACTTATTGCTTGGGGCTAATCTTAATTCCATAAAGAAGGCTGGAGCACCTATGATAATCCTGTTTTTAATAGGTTCACTCGCAACAACTCTGGGTATTCTATTTTCCTGGTATCTGATTTCTCCGCAGGACGTACTGGGTGAAGATGGAAAAATTATCGCCGGTATGTTAACAGGAACCTATACGGGAGGTAGCGTCAACTTTAATGCGATAGCCCTGGAGTATGATTTTCAGGAACGAGGTATTCTGTATGCCGGAACTATTGCTGTTGACAATGTAATTACCACTCTATGGATTATTGTCACACTATCTTTTCCTGCCATTTTAAGAACATTCTGGAAAGATAAAAAAGTTAAAACTTCTACCCCAACATTAGATGCAGAGGATAAAGAGCAACTTAATTTCCGTTCGCTAATCTGGTTGCTTTTTCTAGGTGTTTTCGCTTATTACATTTCTGAATTACTAACTAACCGCTTCCCTCAAATCCCTTCTATATTAACCCTTTCTACCATTGGAATTTTATTGGCGCAAACCCGTTTTGTGCAAAGCTTAAAGGGAAACCACTTTCTGGGATTGTATCTCGTCTACCTATTTCTGGCAGTAATTGGGGCATATTGTGAAATAAGTTCTGTAATAGAACTTAAGGAGGTTGGACTTACTTTATTGCTCTTTGCTTCAATCGCGGTATTTCTGCATGGGATACTGGTAATTCTATTGGGCAGTTTTATTTACCGGGATTGGGAGATGATTTCCATAATAAGTCAGGCTAATATTGGCGGAGGCACCACGGCAATAGCGCTTGCCGAAACCTTTGACAGAAATGAGCTCATCTTACCTGCCATCCTGGTGGGAACCTTAGGCAATGCACTTGGCACTTATTTAGGTTTCCTGGTAGTGTATTTATTGTAATACGCAATATGGTGGCAATTCATAGCCCTATTTTCATCTTCAAAAAGGGAGATAAATATCATTTAACCATAATAAGTGCAAAATAATTTTAAGTTTATTCTAACTCTATTATTTGGTATTAATAGTATCTTGACTACATAATTCAACAGTTGACCACATATTTTTTTTTAATTCCACAAAGTTTACCTCCTTTACGCTTCCTAATCTTAAAATGAAATAAAATGAAACTTACATTTCTATTATCCTTTGTGTTTATAACGGCTACCCTATTTGCCTCTACAAAATGCGACAACACTTATTCTTCAGCGTCTTATGCTTTAAACCACACAAAGAAATCAATTAGCTCAAAGAATTTTGATCACCAAAAATATTATGCCTATAAGGCTCTGGAAGCTTTGGAAAAAGTAAAAAACCAGATAGAATTATGTGGTTGTGATAAAGCTATGGATCCTATTTTGGATGGGATTGAAAATTTGGAGAAAGCCTCGGACCCGAAAGATTTTGATATGGGCAGGTATTACACAAAAAAGGCTTTTGGTGATATACAAAGCCTAATTAGTCATCTAGATATGTACACTCAGGGTATTGAGCAGACTTTCGATAGTTCAAATTTCTCAATAGACCAGGACAGCTCTGAAGAAGAGGCATTACGTTCTGAACTAGCCGCAATTAAAAGTCAGAAAATTAAGCTCGCCGAGGAGCAGGCGCGACTTCTTAAGCGACAGAAAGCTATAGTAGAGCAGATAAATAGTATGGGGTCTTAAGTAAACATTGTTCTTCTAAAATAGTATAAGCAAGTCTTATTAACCTAAGATCTTTGAATCGGCCTTTAATTCATGATTTTTGACAGGCAGTTCACGGATTCTTATACCAGATGCATTAAATATTGCATTTGTCAACGCAGGTGCGATGCATGGCGTACTTGGCTCACCTCCACCACCCGGCCAGTTATCGCTGGTAATAATATAGGTTTCTATTTTAGGAGACTCTGGCATACGCAACATCTGGTAATCATGGAAATTACTCTGCTTTACTGCTCCTTTTTCTATCGATATTTCTCCATATAAAGCAGCAGTAAGTCCAAAAACAATACCACTTTCCATTTGCGCATTAAAACCATCGGGGTGAAACACAAAACCAGGATCCGCCGCACAAACTACTCTGTGAACCTTCAGTGTGTCCTCAACTATTTCTATCTCGGCCACCTGGGCCACAATGGTACCAAAAGATTCGTGAAGAGATATCCCTCTTCCCCAATTAGCTGGCAGGGCTTCTCCCCAATTAGATTTCTCAGCAGCCAGATCCAGCACTTTTAAAAATCGGGGTGCATTAGTAAGATGATCCCGCCTAAACTGATAAGGGTCTATATTGGCTTTGAACGCCAACTCATCCATAAAGGATTCTGTAAAAAAAGCATGCATAGATGAATCTACACTCCGCCAATATCCCCAGGGTATATGTGTTTCACTATTGGTATAATGAATAAATTGATTGTCAACGCCATAAGGAATATGCGGGGCTTCCTCCGGATCGTGCTTAAATACAAACTGATTGTTCCACGCGTCTATTTGACCTTTATCATTAAGGCTTGCCTTAAAACGACTGATATTGGCTTCCCTGTAATGATCCTGTCTGATATCCTCCTCACGAGACCAAATGAGTTTTACCGGATAGTCTACCTCTTTGGATATAAGGGCTGCCTGAATGGCAACATCGGGCACCGATCTTCTGCCAAATCCTCCACCCAGATATTGGTTATGAACCACTACCTTCTCCTGGTCCAGATCCAATACTTCGGCTACACTATTGGCAAATCCTAAGGGGTTCTGACTTCCCACCCAAATTTCGCACCCATCTTCTTTTACCAAAGCAGTGCAATTCATGGGTTCCATTGTGGCATGGGCCAGATAAGGCACCCTGTATTCCGCCTCTATAACATTAGTTGCCTTTTTAAAAATGTTCTTTATACTTCCTTTTTTAACATCCTTTTCTTCGTTACCCTCAGCCAGAGCAGTATCCATATCCTGTAAATACCGATCATAAATATCTGATTGCCCTGTTGTATCATGAGCACTTTTGTCAAACTCAACAGGTAATGTGTTTAGTGCCTTTTTTGCCAACCAATAGCCATCTGCAATTACGGCTATGGCCCCTTCAAGATTTACAATTTTATGTACACCGGGCATATCCTTAATAGCACTTGCCTCCAAAGGCTTTGCCTTGGCCCCAAAAACAGGAGAAGCCTTAATGGCAGCATATTTCATATTGGGAAGGACAACATCAATTCCAAAATTTGCCGTTCCATCTACCTTTGAAGGAATATCGAACCGTGGTGGTGAGGTTCCCATTATGGTAAATTCTTCTGATGTCTTAAGACGGGGTTTGGCCGGTTGAGATAATTTAGATGCCTTAACTACGAAATCTGAAAAAGGTGCTGTTCTGTCGCTTGCCGGGTGAGAAATAGTACTGTTTTTAACCACTAATTCCCCCGCAGCAACTTCCCATTCCTCTGAAGCGGCTTCTAACAATACCGCTCTTGCGGCTGCTCCAGCCACGCGCATGGCAAACATGCCTGTAAAACGCACAGAAGAACTTCCCCCGGTAATTTGAAGACTGATTTGTTTGGTGGCTGTTAAAAAAAAGCCATCAACAGTTCCCACAAGAATAGAAGGGATATCTTTTGGCCCCATAATAAACCCTTTTCCTAAAGCGTAATTGGCATATTCCTTATTCCCCGGAGCTTCTAACATTTTAATGGTTTTCCAATCCGCATCCATTTCATCGGCCAGCATCATTGGTAAAGTAGTATGGACGCCCTGTCCCATTTCGGCGTGCGGAACAATAACTGTTATGGTGTTATCTGCATTAACTTTAAGCCAGATATTGAGTACTGTATCTCCTTCTCCCCCAATTAAATCCTTAACTTTCCCGGCACGGTTTCCCGGTCTAATGGCCACCCCGATTACAAGGGCACCTCCCGTTAGAACTCCAGTAGTGATAAAAGCGCGTCTAGTCCACTTACCCATTGTTCAAGATTTTAGTTGTCGCTGTGTTTCGCAGTTCTTCTGCTGCCAGTTTTATTCCACTTTTGATGCGGGAATAGGTACCACATCTGCAGATATTTCCACTCATTGCCTGATCAATATCCTCATCAGTAGGGGATGTATTTTGTGTAAGTAGCGAATGTGCAGACAGGATTTGACCCGATTGGCAATACCCGCATTGAGGAACCTGTTCTTCAATCCAGGCTTTTTGTAAGGCATGCAATCCTGAGTCCTGATCAGAAATTCCTTCTATAGTAGTAATTTCCTTATCGGTAGCCGCCTGGATAGGTGTAAGACAAGATCTAATGGCCAATCCATCTAATTGAACCGTACATGCCCCGCACTGTCCTATTCCACAACCAAATTTGGTTCCGGTCAATCCAACCTGTTCCCGGATGACCCACAGTAAAGGCGTAGCAGGGTCTAAATCCACATCATGTATTGTATTATTTATATTTAGCTTCATTAAGTACTATAAATTAATATTTCTGGTTTATTAAATTTTGCTTCAGGTTTTTCTAAAACTACATATAAATATTCAAAAAGAAGTTTTACTTCTTTGAATTTTGTGCTCAAAGGATAGGATGGTAATGTGGCTATGTATTTCTTGCGGAACTAATCTTATTATTCAGAGGTATCCAAATTAAACTTTATAGATAATTGAGTACCTTGTTGAGGTAACCTCGAGCCACTAATTCGTATGATCAAATTCTTTCAAAAATTCCGCCGGCAGCATTTGGCTGAAAATAGGCCTGTCGGAAGGGCAGGCAAAACGAGAAAGTATCTCATATATGCCTTAGGGGAGATTGTTCTTGTTGTTATAGGAATATTAATTGCATTGCAGATCAATAATTGGAATGAGGAAAGGAAAGCGATGATCAATGAAAGAAGTCTCATAAATTCTATTCATCAGGATTTAAACAGAGATTTGAATAAAATTGAATCCATTATTGAGCAATTATCCAATCAATATATCACTGGTTTAGAGGTGCTCAAAATCCTTGAAAATAAAGAGTCTGTTATTTTAGATTCGGCCAGGTTAACAACCAATATTGCCTGGGTTTTGTCGGGTATAATTCCTGCAGACCGAGATGAGAATACCTGGGATGGCTTAAAGGTACAGGGCATCAAAACTTTCCTTATAAATGATACACTAACCGTGCAGTTAAATGCATTTTATACCAGTTTTGACGGGCAGATTGAACGGTTTAACCAGTTACCAAAAAAAATACGCCAGGAACTGCGTGTACTTACAGGTAACTGTCATAATTCGGAAAGCGTTAAAGCTATTTTTGATAATGGAATAGAATATTATGGTGAATCTTCTTACCAATTGCGTTATTGCATTATATCTATAGAGAAAACTCCTGAGCTTGTAGGTTCCATAGCCATTTCAGCGATTGTTAATATAAAATTATACGAAAAACTAAAAAAGAAGGGAGAAGCTATTAATTCTTATTTAGAAGACCAATTTAAATTCCTTAATGATAAGCCCTAATTGCTGTGCATAAACTTTGTGAGGTTTGCGACGATTTTACCCTTATTCTCCCGGAATATGAATCATTGATATCGAATGGTTTTAAAATTGTTTAATGTACCCCTTTGGATTATAAGCCCAATTAAAATGAAGACATAACGGCTGAAATGACATCTAAATAATCGTCTATTAATGGTTTTTTTGATCCATCTCTTGTAATAATTCATCATTGTAAAAAATATCATGATGAAAATCATTGCCTGATACAAAAACGCTGCCTAATTTCTACATTGATTTAAAATCATAATCTTACGGTCATGCAAATGATTCGAATGTAAAACAACATCAGCACATGCAACAGCATCGATTAGCAGCAATCATGTTCACTGACATTGCAGGCTATACTGCCTTGATGGGGTCAGATGAGGAACGTGCATTTGAGATGCTCCGGAAAAACCGTGATATTCATACAAGTTTACTGGAAAAATATAATGGCACCCTTGTCAAGGAAATGGGAGATGGGATGTTGATCAGTTTTGATCTTGGCTCTGATGCGGTGCGCTGTGCCATTGAAATTCAGATAGCTTGCAAGGAAAAGAACATTCCTTTGAGAATTGGCATTCATGAAGGGGAATTGGTATTTGAGGAATCGGATGTATTTGGTGATGGTGTTAATATCGCCTCACGTTTACAGGCATCTGCCGAAGTTGGTAGCATAAACATTACGGGATCCGTATATAGGGACGTGAAAAATAAAACCGATATTCATACCCAATTTGTTGAAGAGAAGCACTTTAAAAATGTAGATGAGCAGATAAAAATATATAACGTACTTTGTGAAGAACTACCAGATATTGCAGGGTCGGCAAGGTATTCTGTAAAGAAGAAAATTCAACAGCGGCCCCTTTTAAATCGGTTACTTAAAACAATACCCCTCATAATTGTAGCAATCGCGTTTGCTACCACTATTTTTTTAATTTATGGTAGCACAACCGTTCCCTTTACGGAGCGGGATTGGATTGTGATAACAGATTTTGAAAATCTGACCGAAGAAACAATCTTAGACCACTCCCTGAATACAGCATTTATTCTGAGTATCAATCAATCACGCTATTTAAATGTACTGACAAGGCAGCGAATGATTGAGACCTTAAAGCGAATGGAAAAAGAAAATAGTACAACCATTGATGAAGAAACCGGCAGGGAAATTGCCATACGCGAGGGTATAAAAATTTTTATAGTTCCAACTATAAGCAGGGTGGGCAGCCAGTATATTCTTACCGCTAAAATCCTGGAAGCCCAAACAGCTAATATCCTAAAGTCTGAGGTTCTTTATGCCAATAGCCAGGATGAGATCATTGAAAAACTGGATCAGTTAAGCAGGAAGCTACGGAGCCTTCTTGGAGAATCTAGAATGAGGATCTCTGACCAGAACAAACCACTTAAGGAAGTTACTACTTCTTCATTAGGGGCACTTAAACAGTATTCACTGGGAATTGAAAGTCATCTCCGCCTCGACTTTAAAAAAGCCAAGATCCATTATGAGAATGCGATCCGTCTTGATAGTAATTTTACTGCGGCAAAGGCTTCTCTGGGAAATTTACTTTTTGAAAGATTTGATCGGGAGGAGGGACTCAAATGGCTGGATGAGGCTATTTTATCCATTGATAATCTTACCGACAGGGAAAAATTCGGCATTCTTTCTTTTTACGCAGTGAATGTTGAAAATGATCTGGACAAGGGTATCGGATATACAGAAAAACGACTTGGTTTATATCCTGATGATCCGGCGGCACACAATAACCTGGGTTGGTATTTTCAAAAACAGGGTATGTATGATAAGGCCTTGGATGAGTATAAAATGGCACTTCAGATCAATCCATATATGATGCTTACCAATAGCGGAATAATCTGGATATATCTGGATTATTTTGCACAAATAGATTCTGCCATGACATGGACTAATCGCATGATTAAAAATGCGCCTGATAATCCCCGTGGTTATTTTTATCTCGGCTCGGCTTATGTTGGCTTAAATGACCTCGATAAAGCAGAAGAGGCTTATCTTAAAGCCGGGGAGCTTAATCCAAACTTTTTGATGAATCAATACCGATTGGCGCATGTCTATCGGCTACAGGAAAAGTACAATGACGCTATTGAGGTTTTGGAAACAATACTTAAAAAAAACCCTGATGAATTTTCCCCTCAATATGATATGGGCGTAAATTATAATTTAGTTGGCAAGCATGAATTGGCCAGAAGTCATTTTCTCGAATATAACAAAATAGCCGAAACCTGGCTGGATAACTATCCAGACGACCCAAAATCATATTTATATAATGGCATAGTGCGTACGCAACTGGGTGATAAAGAAGCCGGATGGAACATTGGAAAACGAGCCTTAGAACTGGAGCCCCCCATGTACTTCGAATTTGCTCAATTCTTGGCCGTTCAGGATCGGAAAAGTGAAGCCCTGGATTATTTGGAAAAAGCCCTTGAAGATGGTTATAGAAATCTGGTTTGGATTAAACTCCATCCTGATATGCAATTATTGCACGGGGAAGTTCGATTTAAGGAATTAATGAATAGCTATTTTAGCAAAAGCTAACATTCTTTATTACTTCTGTTATTATGGATCCTTGAG
Source organism: uncultured Eudoraea sp. (assembly GCA_905479615.1). Classification (GTDB taxonomy): domain Bacteria; phylum Bacteroidota; class Bacteroidia; order Flavobacteriales; family Flavobacteriaceae; genus Eudoraea. The sequence continues at coordinate 9,024 of CAJQNH010000186.1, read as the reverse complement.
GAGTCCCTGAAGTTTCCCATAACGACGCTGCATTTCTGATTGTAGGGAAGTATCTGGCGAATAAAAGCTAACTTTGAATCATAGTGAATTTAAAAAAATACATAGCAGAACTCAAACGACGTAATGTATTTAAACCGGCAATAGCCTATTTAGTAGTTGCCTGGTTAATTACTGAAGTGGCTTCCATAGTTCTTCCAACTTTTGGTGCCCCGCCTTTTATCATGAAAACCTTGATTTTTTCTTTGATCATAGGCTTTCCACTCTATTTAATTATCGCCTGGGTATATGAATTCACTCCTAAAGGAATTAAGAAAACTGAAAATACTGAAGTAACAGCTTCGTTATCACCAAAATCAAAGCAGTGGTTCAACAAAAACATTAAAAAGCTTGCGGTATTACCCTTTCGAAATATCAGTACGGAAAATGACAGCAATTATTTTAGTGATGGTCTTACCGAGGAAATTATTATGCGTTTATCCGGAATCAAGGAGCTTGAGATAGCTTCTAGAAACACTTCCATGAGATATAGAAATTCGGATTTGGATATTGAATCATTGGGAAAGGAATTGAAAGCGAAATACATTTTGCAAGGTACTGTCCGCAAGCATAAGGATGATTTAAGAATTTCAACAGAATTAATCGATGTCGAAAAGGATTCTGAACTTTGGGCCGAGATTTACAGTGGTAAGATGGCAGATGTTTTTGCCATTCAGGAAAAGGTATCTAAGAAGATTTTAAAGTCTTTACAACTAAAGCTTACCCCTAAAGAAAAAGTGGCTATTAGTGAAAGTTCAACGATGAATAGCGAGGCGTTTGATACTTACTTAAAAGCCCGTGAATTTCTATATCGATATACAAAGAGCTATCTCCTTTTAGCGATAGATCTTTTTCAAAGCGCAATTGATCTGGATCCTGAATATGCTGCAGCTTATGCCGGTATGAGTGAAGCTTACGCCATGTTATATGAAACACATGATAAAAAACTCTCATGGCTTGAAAAGGCAGAAGAATCAGCCTTGAAAGCACTGATCTATGATCCAAACTCATCGGAGGCGTATGGCGCTCTTGGGTTAGCTTACTACAATAAAAATTCACTAAACGAAGCATTGATAGCCGTTCAAAAGGCAATATCATTTGACCCTGATAATTTTTTTGCCTATTGGATAAGAGGCCGACTTTATAGAATGAAAGACAGAGACTCTGAAGCTGTTATTGATTTTAATAAAGTGTTAGAACTTAATGCTGATTTTCATTCTGCTTATGGAGATTTACAGATGTCTTATGAAAAATTAAAGGACAAAGAAAATCTCGAGGATACAATTCAGAGGGCAGTATTATTTTATCCCAACTATTTGTTACATCAGCCGCAAGATGCCAGGGCCCATCAATTTTATGCTTTTACTTTAGAAAGACTTGGTCGTAGAAAAGAAGCTAAAGAAGAAATGCGAAAAGGAATTGAGATAAACCCATATGACCTGATTATTGTTTATAATGCAGCTTGTTTTTATGCATTAATAGGCGATAAAAAGGCGTCAATTGAAAATCTTAAAAACGCTATAGATAACGGGTTTGGTAATTTTGAATATATCAAACATGACCCTGATTTATATAGCCTACAGGAGGAACCTGATTTTATCGCTCTTTTACAAGGAAAATAAAAGTCACAAATAAAATTATAAAGCAATCTTTGACAGGATCAGTTTATAAAAGAATATGAAAGCAGCAGTTTATGAAAAATTTCAAGGGCCTATAATTGTTCAGAATGTACCAGACCCAAAACCCAATGATCATGGGGTCATTATTTCAGTCAAAGCAACTGGATTGTGCCGCAGTGATTGGCATGGTTGGATGGGTCACGATGCAGATATTGAATTACCTCATGTTCCCGGGCATGAGTTTGCAGGAACCGTTGAATTTGTTGGGAAAAATGTCAAAAATTTTAAAGTAGGAGACAGGGTTACTGCTCCTTTTGTATGTGGATGTGGAAGCTGCAGAGAGTGCATCTCTGGAAATCATCAAGTCTGTGACAGTCAATCACAACCGGGTTTTACACATTGGGGTTCTTTTGCACAATATGTAGCCTTGGATTATGCTGATATTAATCTGGTGAAATTACCTGAAGAGATTAAGTATGTAACAGCTGCAATTTTAGGATGCAGGTTTGTTACATCCTATAGGGCAATTGTTGATCAGGGTAAAGTTTCAGGAGGACAATATGTAGCCGTTCATGGTTGTGGTGGTGTTGGGCTATCAGCTATAATGATCGCTCATGCTTTGGGAGCACAGGTAATAGCAGTGGATATTAAAGATGAATCATTAGAGCTTGCGAAAAAATTAGGAGCTGTTGCGACGATAAACGCTTCTCAAAGTACTGATATAGTTGAACAAGTCAAATCTATTAGCAAAGGTGGAGTTCACGTCTCGTTAGATGCCTTAGGAAGTGACATAACCTGTTATAATTCTGTGTCTAATTTAAGGAAAAGAGGTAAACATATCCAGGTTGGTTTGATGATGGGAGCGCATAAAGATGCAAAGGTCCCCATGGATAAAGTACTGGCCGGTGAATTAGAAATCATCGGAAGTCATGGCATGCAGGCATATAAGTATCCTGAGATGCTGGAGATGATTAAAAATGGAAGATTACGGCCTGAAAAACTAATTGAAAAGACTATTTCACTGCAGGAAGCTACTGTTGCCTTGCCAGGGATGAATAGTTTCGATAATAAAGGAGTTTTGGTTATCGATTCATTTTAATAGTTAACCAGTAAATTATTTTTCCAAGGTTCGAGCCTAAGAGGAGAAGTAAAAAAAACAGCCAATTGTTTGCTCTTTTTTTTGTTCTATAATTCAGTAAAAAATTCAGCATCTTAGAGACATATTACATGTTTTAAAACGTGTAATTCGTCAGTATTTTATACCTTTATGACCGAATTTTATTTAGAAACTTCGAACTTATTATTAATTAAAATTATCAAAAAAATGAAAATTACTTTTCAACTATCAAAAATCATGATCATGGTTTTTGCATCAGTTCTTTTTTTAAATTGTAATTCTGGGCCCAAATCTTCTGAGCAAGATGAAGCTAAAGAAAATCTAGAAGTAAAATCAGTTGAAAAAGAAGCTGATTTTAAAATTTCACTGGCCCAATGGTCTTTACACAAGACCTATTTTGGCGGACCAATTACTGATTGGGGTGGATTTGCAAGGATGGTCAAAGAATCGCCGGATTCAATTTTAAAAGGCGATGCCAATCCAATGGATTTCCCTGTATTAGCGGCCGGTTATGGTATTTACTCCATTGAATTGGTGAATACCTTTTATTTTACAAAAGTAGATGATATGGCTTACTGGACAGCATTTAAAGAGCAATGCGATAAATCTGGTGTTTCAGTTGGATTAATCATGTGTGATTTGGTTGGTAATTTAGCAGATGCCGATGCAAACGTTCGTTTGAAAGCTGTAGAAGACCATTATAAATGGGTAGATATAGCCAGTTTTCTAGGTGCACGTTCTATTCGTGTAAATGCTGGTGGGCAAGGAACAGCAGAAGAGGTAGCGACAAATGCAGTCGATGGTCTTTCAAAATTGGGAGCTTATGGTGCTTCAAAAGGAGTCAATATCATAGTAGAAAATCATGGGGGGTATTCTTCTGACGGATCATGGCTTTCGGGCGTGATGAAAGAGGTTGGAATGGAAAATGTTGGAACCCTTCCTGATTTTGGAAATTTCTGTATGCAAAGTGGCCCCGAAGGATGTGAGAAAGAGTATGATAAATATAAAGGTATTGCTGAGTTAATGCCCTATGCAAAAGGAGTTAGTGCCAAATCAAATAAATTTGATGAAAACGGCAATGAAACAAAGTCTGATTATTTAAGAATTATGAAAATAGTTAAGGAGTCTGGTTTCAAAGGATATGTTGGAATCGAATATGAGGGCACTGAGCTTTCAGAAGACGATGGAATAAAAGCAACAAAGGCCTTGCTCGAAAAGGTGTTTGCAGAGCTTTAGAACATGATAAAGCACCTGTTTCCACAGGTGCTTTTTTTGTGCTTGTTATTTTATAAAGAAATTATAAAAGACCTTTTAGATCAAGTTAACATCCGTAGAAATCTCAAGAAGAGCCGGCCCATCGTATGCAAATAATTGTTTCATTGCTTTGTCAAGTTCAGCTTTAGCTACTACTTTGATTCCTAAAGCTCCACAACTATTGGCATATTCAGAAAAATCAGGATTCACCAGTTCAGTTGCCCATTTATCCCAACCTCCTGCGCGTTGTTCCTTGCTTATTTTCCCGAGTTCACTGTTATTAATAATAATGGTTTTAATAGGCATATTATATTTTACGGCGGTGGTTATTTCAGCCAAGTATTGGCAAAACCCTCCGTCTCCTGCAACAGCAATGATGGGTCTGTCATTGCCAACTGCAGCCCATGCACCCATAGCAGCAGGAAATGCAAATCCGATAGATCCCAGATATCCTGACATGAGAAAAGTATGATTTTTACTTTCGAAATATCTCCCAAATGAATATGCATTGTTGCCAACATCGACACACATTACAGCATTTTCAGGGGCGATTCTGTTTAGGGCATCGAATACAGCTATTGAACTTAGACCTTGATGTCCATTTTCTCTCAACCGTTTTTGTTTTTCTTCTTTCCAAATTTTCCACCGATATGAAATTTCACTTTTCTGATCTATTTTGTTTTCTGAAATAGAATTTATCTTATCCGAAATCAACCCAACGGTTCTAGAAATCTCGCCGCAAACGGCAACATCTACTTTATGGAATTTACTCAGTGCCATTGGGTCAAAATCAATTTGAATCGTATGTTTTTTTGGTGTAATACCGGTATGGTTAGAAAATGAAGCACCAATAACTAATAAAACATCAGCCTCATTCATAAAATAAGAGGCGATAGGAGTTCCGCTTCGTCCCAGCACCCCGCATCCTAAAGGATGACTATCTGATATTTGTCCTTTTCCTTTAAAAGTTGTCATGACAGGAGCATTTATTTTTTCCGCTAATCCTACAATCTTATCCATATGGAATCTGGCTCCATGACCAACAATAATCACCGGTCGTTTAGAGCTGACTAAAAGTGAAATGGCTTCGTTTAAACTTTCTTCTGGCGGTGCTATATCTAACGCTGTAATTCTTTGATGTGGCGTTTGGGCCTTTGCGCCGATTGCAGGAAGTACCTGCACCTGATCAGGGAACGTTAAATGAGCAACATCCCTCTTCAGAATGGCATGTTTTACTGCTAAAGTCATTAATTCACTATGTCTGCTTTGATGCTCCACACGATGATTAAAGTCTGCGACTGAATCAAAAGCACGTACCAAATCTACTTCTTGAAAATTACCTGTTCCCACAACCTGTGTAGCTACCTGACCTGTTAAGGCTAAAATAGGCGCTCTGTCTACTTTAGCATCCCATAAACCAGTAAACATATTGGTGCTTCCCGGACCAGCTATGCCAAAACAAGCTGCTGGTTTGCCGGTTAATTTTCCATAAGCAGAGGCCGCAAAAGCACCAGCTCCTTCGTGTCGAATTCCAATAAATTTTAGTTTTCCTTCAACTTCTAATCTTCTAAAAGCATCTGCTAATCCAAGATTAGAATGTCCAACCATGCCAAAAACCCTGTTTACGCCCCAATTCACCATGGTCTCTGCCATGACATCTGTTATCGTTCTTTCATGAGGAGGCTCTTCTTCTAAACCGACATAAACCGCCTCTTCTTCTATTTTTAGATCATACTTTTGTAAGCCATCTTCAAAACCATCAGAATCACCGCCGCATGGATTAAAGTCCCAGCCGTGCCAAGGGCAGCGCAAAAGGCCATTTTCAATTGATCCCTCACCTAAGGGCCCACCTTGATGTGGACATTTATTCGTAATAGCGTTGAATTGACCTTTGTAATGCGTAAGACAAACTTGAGTATGTCCTGCATTTACAGTCATTACCCTGTTCTCTTGAAGCGTGTTTTTGTTCTCTAATACTTTATGCCATATTAATTGCTTACTCATTGCTCAGGTTTTTTTCTAAATTTATGATTTATTCATGTTCATATTTAGTACTACATTGCTTGCACTCCCATTCTGTCCCTTTCTTTTTTAAATCAATTCCATACAAATACTGGCTTGCCAAGGCTTGAATCCATCCCTTATGTTCTTCGATATTATTAAGATCAATCTCTTTTTTCCTGACAGCTTTATAAAACTGACCCCCATATTCTAACCTTCCCCAGCAATTTGGGCAGTAGCCATGTGGCACTTCTTCTCTTTTTTTACCTTGTTTTATGTAATCGATTAAATTTGATAATGCACTCATATTTTTTGGCTTTGAATTCTTTTAATAAACTAATTGAGTTTTCATTTTAGCATTAGAAAAAATGCTTTGGAATAATCTCGAAATTATCGAAATCGTTTCTATTGATAAAAATACAACTTCTTTTGCTTATTTAAGCTCTTAGCCTGATGATGTAATCTAAAAAAAGCTATTAGTTTAATACATAATCTAGCTTCAATAGTGATGAGAATCAATAGCTGCTTTGACTTAAGTCATTTGAGGTGATGTATACATAAGGTAAATTTAGTATTCAATTTTAAATTCAACATTATGAAGAAGCCAATTTACCTTATCGGATTATTAGTCGTCTTGCTGGGATTTTGGTCCTGTGAAGATGATAATGATGAACCAGTTTTAGTCAGTAAACTGGAGGTTAAGGAGTTTGCCAGTGAGGCCCTTTTGAACAACCCCATTGGTAATCCTGATGTAAGAAAAATGCAGGTCTATCTGCCTAAAGGATATGATCAAAGCAATACGAAGAAATATCCGGTCGTTTACCTTCTTCATGGCTTGCCATTTACAGAAGAATCATTTACTTCTTCGGAGACCTGGGATCCATGGATTGGAGGAACAAGCCCATTTAAAACCTATCCTGATTTCCCTCAAGAATCCTTTAAACAATGGATCGATCAGCTTATTGAATCCGGAAATGTTAAACCTATGATCATTGTGATGCCTGATGCTGCTAACATATATGGTTTTAGTTTTTATTCAAACTCAATATTGATTGGTGGTTTTGAAGATTATATCGTCAATGATCTGGTTAATTATATAGATAGCAGTTACAGAACATTTGCGAATAAGGATGGAAGGGCAGTTATTGGTTTTTCACAAGGAGGTTATGGCGCGGTAAAAATTGGGATGCTACATGCTGATAAATTTGGTGTGATTGCTAGTCATAGCGGTTTGTTGTACATGGATGGAATACTAAGTATGGGAGATCTGCTTATTGCTGAAAACCCTGATGGTTTTATAGGCCCTGATAAAGACAAGTTTTTGACATCTGGTCTGTATGCCATGAGTTCTGCCTGGTCACCGAATTTAAATAACCCTCCCTGGTTCGTTGACTTACCTATTGATTGGGATTCTGGTGCAATCATTCCTTCTGTGAGAGAAAAATGGATGGAGCATGATGTTTTCACCTTGCTTGATAAAAACGCTGAAAGTTTAAAATCTTTAAATGGGGTATTTATTGATTGCGGTACTTTAGATGAACTGGGTTTTACACTTATGGTAGATGCTTTTTGTCAAAAAATGGAGGCTATGGCTATTGATCATACTTTTGAAAGCTTTGAAGGCGGGCACTTTACCCATATGTATGCAAGACTAGAGCGATCACTTGCGTTCGTCTCTGAGAAAATGGATTGATAAATACTTGATTAAAAATTAAATCAATTAAAGTTTAATAAAAAAAGAGTTGCACGAAATTGTGACTCTTTTTTTGTCAATGAAGTGGTCAATCCAATTTGAGCAGGTCGTCGAGAGAATCTAATGAAACTCGTTTTCTTAAAATCTTCAATTTTCTTTTAAAATATTTTTTTTGAATTCTACTTCCGTTTTTACGAATAGAGGTCTTAAAATTATGAAATATAGCTATACTATCTGAATCGGTTTTAGGGCTATAAGGGTTTATCTGAATGAGAAAACTGCTAATAAATCGTTTCCATGCAAAAGCAGAAATATGTTTAGATTGAAGTACTCGTTTTGTCTCTATACTAAAAAAATTGAGTTGCGAACTAGTATCAAGTATTTCAACTTTTTCTAATTCTGAATCAGAAAAAAAATGATATAAAATACCTTCAATTTTCTCAAATGATTCTGTTTTTTTAGTAAATATGTATATTCCTCTGGAAGAATTGAAAACAAATGGTTTATAGGATAATTGTGAAGTAATATGATTATTAATCATTTCTTGTTTTTGTCTATTCAAAAACAATGCCTGATAATTTAATCTTGGTTTTAAAACGATACAACAAATCATTTGTTAATTCATTAGTTACATGCCTTGAGTATTAAAAAGCTATGCATGCTGAAAAGAATCAGCATGCATAGCAAAATTTTAAACTAATTTATTTAAGATCAAAGCGATCAAGGTTCATAACCTTGTTCCAGGCAGCAATAAAGTCAGCTACAAATTTATCTTCAGAATCAGCACATGCATAAACTTCTGCAAGGGCGCGTAATTCAGAGTTTGATCCAAAGATGAGATCAACACGAGTCCCGGTCCATTTAATTGAACCAGTTTTACGATCACGACCTTCAAAGACTTCTTGTGAATCAGAATTTGAACTCCATGTAATACCCATATCGAGCAGGTTCACGAAAAAGTCGTTAGTGAGCTCCTCGGTGCGGTTTGTAAATACGCCGTACTCGGAATTATCAAAGTTTGTATTTAAAACACGCATACCTCCTATCAAAGCAGTCATTTCAGGAGGAGTAAGGGTTAATAATTGAGATCTGTCTATCAGCATTTCTTCTGCAGATGCAACATGCTTAGGCTTAAAATAATTCCTAAAGCCATCAGAAGTAGGTTCTAAAGCAGCAAATGAGTCAACATCAGTTTGACTTTGTGAGGCGTCCGCTCTTCCAGGTGTGAATGGCACAGTTGTTTTATGGCCTGCATTCTGAGCCGCCTTTTCAATACCGGCACATCCGCCAAGAACAATAAGATC
>CAJQNH010000185.1 GCA_905479615.1 uncultured Eudoraea sp. | reverse complement strand
AATTTGGTTGGTGAAGAAAAGTATACCGGCGAAGTCGTTTATCAAAATGTTGAAGAAATTTTTAAACTAAGCGGCGTAACACCCCATATTTACGGTAAAAAGGAAACACGACCATTTAGGAAAATGGGACATGTAACTATTATACATAAAGATATAAATGAGGCGCGTATTATAGCCGAAAAAGTAAAGAAAACGATTAAAGTAATTAGCAAATAATAAAAATATGAGCAAAGTAGCAGTAATTATGGGCAGCTTAAGTGACCTTCCCGTTATGCAGGAAAGCGTTGATATTTTAAAGGGATTTGATATTGAAGTAGAAGTTGATATTGTATCTGCCCACAGAACCCCTGATAAATTATATGAATTTAGCAAACAAGCTCATAAAAATGGATTTTCAGTTATCATAGCAGGGGCCGGTGGCGCAGCCCACTTACCTGGAATGGTAGCTTCACTTTCCCCTCTGCCGGTAATAGGTGTGCCGGTTAAAAGCAGTAATTCCATTGATGGATGGGATTCGGTTTTGTCTATTTTACAAATGCCCGGGGGTGTTCCGGTAGCCACCGTTGCTCTTAACGGCGCAAAAAATGCAGGTATTCTTGCAGCGCAAATCATAGGTAGCAGTGATAAGTGTGTAATGGATAAAATTCTTTTATACAAAGAAGGACTTAAGGACAAAGTAGTTAAAGGCGCTCAGGAACTAAATAAACCTAAATAGGAAATTTAAACATTGTTATCCTCTGCAGATTAATTCCTCTTCATAAATAAAGTAATAAACATTGGCCTATATATGAATCCTTTATTAACCCCATTTGATACCGCACCCTTTTCTAGTATTAAGAATGAACATTTTATGCCGGCATTTATGCACGCTATAGAAAATGCTCGTAAAGAAATTGATGACATAACTCATTCCGAAGAAGAACCCACTTTTGAGAATACTATTGAGGCTTTAGAATTCTCAGGACAACATTTGGATCGTATTGCCAGTTTATTTTTTAATTTGAATTCTGCAGAAACCAATGATACCATCCAGAAGATTGCCCAGGAAGTATCACCATTGCTGTCGGAGTTTAGTAATGATATTACCCTGAATGAAAAATTATTCAGAAGAGTAAAAAAGGTTTTTGATAATAAAGACAAATACCAACTTACCGCAGAACAAGACACCTTACTTGATAAAAAGTATAAAAATTTTAGCAGAAATGGTGCTAACCTTAATGAAGTACAAAAAAAACGCCTAAGGGAGATTGATACAGCACTTGCAACACTAAAATTAAAATTTGGGGAAAACATTTTAAAGGAGACAAATACATATGAAATGCATCTCACAAACGAAGATAACCTTGACGGGCTTCCACAAAGTGCAAAAGATACAGCAGCGCAGTTAGCAAAAAGTAAAGGTAAAATAGGATGGATTATTACTCTGGATTATCCAAGTTATATTCCATTTATGAAATATGCACGTAACAGAGAACTTAGAAAAGAGCTGTCAATGGCATTTGGGAGCAAAGGGTTCCATAATGATGACCTGGACAATCAGGCCAATGTTCTCCAAATTGCCAATCTTCGACATGAAAGAGCTAATTTATTAGGCTATAAAAGCCATGCGAATTTCATTTTAGAAGAACGAATGGCCGAAACTCCGGAAAAAGTATATGACTTTTTAAAGGAATTGTTGATAAAGGCAAAGCCTGCAGCTAAGCGGGAATTTAACGAACTATCCGCATTTGCAAAAGAACTGGATGGAATTGAGCAACTTGAGTCCTGGGACGGATCTTTTTACTCTGAAAAATTAAAGCAAAAACGCTTCAGCCTTGACGATGAAAAACTCAAACCATACTTTAAGCTGGAAAATGTTATTGAAGGAGTATTTATGATAACCGAAAAACTATACGGATTGTCATTTGAAGAAGTCTTTGATGTGGACAAGTATCATCCGGAAGTTAAGACCTATAAAATTTATGATGATAACAATAAATTTGTGTCCTTATTCTATGCCGATTTTCATCCCAGGGAAGGAAAGCGCGCCGGTGCCTGGATGACTTCATTTAAGCCCCAGTTTGTATTGAACAAAAAGAATGAAAGACCTCAGATTTCCAACGTTTGCAATTTTACCAAACCTGCAGAAAATAAACCCTCACTATTAACTTTTAATGAAGTTACTACCCTCTTTCATGAATTCGGGCATGCTCTCCACGGTATTCTTGCAAATACCACATACCCAAGCTTATCCGGTACTTCTGTTTATTGGGATTTTGTTGAGCTACCCAGTCAGATATTGGAAAACTGGTGTTATGAAAAGGAAGCTCTGGAAGTTTTTGCAAGGCACTATGAGACAGAAGAACCTATTCCTATGTCATTAGTTGAAAGTATAAAGGAATCTGCAACATTTCAGGAAGGAATGGCCACAATGCGTCAACTGAGTTTTGCTTTCCTGGATATGTCATGGCATGCATCTGATCCCTCTGTTATTTCAGATGTGAAGAAACACGAAGTTAAAGCTTTCGAAGATACTTTGCTTTATCCAAATAACCCCGAGACATGTATGAGTGTATCATTCGCCCACATTTTTCAGGGTGGTTATTCCGCGGGTTATTACAGCTACAAATGGGCTGAAGTATTAGATGCCGACGCCTTTGATTATTTTAAAGAAAAAGGAATTTTTAGCAGAGACGTCGCCGTAAAATTTAAAGAACATATTCTTTCCAAAGGAGGAACTGAAAAACCAATGGTCCTTTATAAGCGCTTTAGGGGCAGGGAGCCTAAAATTGAAGCTCTTTTAGAGCGTGCTGGATTAATGAAAAAGACAGCCTAGTTTAATCTTTTTCTTCCAATGCATCATAGCCCCCCAACAGGTCTATTACATTTGTATAACCGGACGAGTTGAGCATTTCAGCAGCACTGGCACTGCGGCCACCTTTTTTGCAATAGACATAAATAGTTTTCTCTTTTTCTATGGTCTTTAATTCGTTCATAAAATTCTCATCATACCAATTAATATTGATTGCATTATCCAGGTGACCCTCAGCATACTCCTCAGGGGTGCGAACATCAATAAGTACTGCATTTTCGAGATCTTGAGGTGTCAATTCTGTGATTGACATGGATTTAGTTTGAGTGCAGCTTATTTGAACAAATAATAAAAGAATGAGATAACCGATATTTTTCATAATAGGGGGTATTAAGTTTAAAATTAATATTTTCACTAAAATTAATTTATTTTTGGTTTCGACAAGTATCAATATGACGAAAAATCAATTAAATCCTACTTCATGGGTCGACCAATACGCCGACTATCTATTTAACTATGCCGTGGCACGGGTCAGTGATGCGGAGATTGCGAAAGATTTGGTACAGGAAACTTTCCTCGCTGGTTTAAAATCGGCTAAAAATTTTCAGGGAGCAGCAACGGAACGCACCTGGCTCATTGCTATCTTAAAGCGAAAAGTCATAGATTATTACAGAAAAATTAATTCGAAGAAAGGCAAGGCAGAAGTACGAATTAATTATAGTAGCCAAAGTGATTCCGCAGGAGATTGGCTGGAAGAAAATGTAGCGGATCCATTCAGCACACTTGAAAATGATCAAATAGAAAATGCAGAATTGGGACAAGCTATTCAGGAATGTATTTCTAAGCTGCCAAAAAAGCAGTCTGCGGTATTTGTTATGAAAACAATACGAGGGTTAAGTACCGAAGATATCTGTAATGAACTTGGAATTAATCCGTCTAACCTCTGGGTAATGGTCCACCGAGCAAGAACGAATCTTATGGGTTGTCTCAATGAAAATTGGTTTAAATTATGATTAATTGCGAGAAAGCAAGTACAATTTGCAATAAAAAACAATACAAAGAAGCGACGTTTCTTGAACAAATTCAATTAGGTTTTCACCTTTTATACTGTAAAACCTGCGCTGCATTTTCTAAGAAGAACAAAAAACTAACTATACTTTGTGACAAGGCCAATTTGCATAACCTTTCTGAACAGGAAAAGGAAAAAATGAAAGTAACGATTGAACATAATAGCTAAATATAACTTTGCAACAATACTAGGATTCCCAGCCAGCAAATTGGAATACTTTCTACAAAAAATGAAGCAAAATATTTTGATTGATTTCTGTGCGTCATAAGCAGCATAATTATTAAAATCAAAAAGAGTATTGTCTTTCCAATAATTTCTAACTGACTTAAATCGTCCTTAAGAAATGTTATCAAATAGAATATAAGAGACATTAGCAGACCAAGGTTTTTGGTTTGAGATACTCCGATGCGCTGTGGTATTGTCTTAAGATTCAATTCATCATATTCAATATCCCTAATCTCAAATGGAATTAACAATATAAGAATCAGAATAAATTGTTGAAGTATTAGAAGGCAAATGTCCCATGAAAATGAAATGGCTGAAGATATTACAGGAATTATGACGGTAGTTCCTGTCCACACCAGCGCCACCAATATTACTTTTAAGATGCCTATGCTCCTTAAATTTTTGTGCTTTGGAGAAACCGGCAATGCATACAATCCTATAAGAAGTGCTAATACAAAACAAATGAACCACACTACATAGCCCAAAAAAAAGAAATGATAGCCTGCAAGCGCTAATAATATTAAGCTAAAGATTTGTATTTGTTTGTGATAGGTATTCTTTACCAGAAAATATTTTTTTGCTTCAACCCCGTATTTAATAAAATTATAACTGGGTATGGTTCCAAAAAAAACGAAAAGGAGCAGATGATGATCTGGTAAAATGTTTAAGTACAGATTGGTGATCAGCAATAGGCTTATCACGGCAAATGCAACATGAATACTTGAATCCAGATAAAAATTAAAAATACGGCTCAACCACCCCATTAAACAAAAATAGCCAAACTGTTCATAACGCACCTTTTTCGTTAAAAACTTTAGACTACTGCCCTTGGAAATAGATTATTTTACAAGAATTAATCCCTAATTTTGTTCACTATTATTTTAGCTTTAAAATCGGGAATTATGACAACAGACCTGTTTGCCTCAAGACATATAGGTATACGAAAAGAAGATCTGCCTAAAATGCTTAAAACCATTGGCGTGGAAAGTATAGAGCAGCTTATTTATGAAACTATTCCCAGTGAAATAAGGCTTAAAAAACCTTTGGATCTTAGCAGGGAAATGAGCGAACATGAATTCCTGTCGCATGTAAATTCTCTTTCTTTAAAAAACAAGGTGTATAAAACCTATATCGGTCTCGGATATAACGAATGTATTACGCCATCTGTCATTAAAAGAAACATTCTTGAAAACCCAGGATGGTATACAGCTTATACGCCATATCAGGCAGAAATTGCGCAAGGGCGATTGGAAGCCTTATTAAACTTCCAAACCATGATTTGCGATCTTACCGGGATGGAGCTTTCCAATGCGTCACTTTTAGACGAAAGCACTGCAGCCGCGGAAGCGATGACCATGCTTTTTGATGTAAGAAACAGGGAACAAAAGAAAAATGAAGTCGTTAAATTTTTTGTTTCCAATGAGGTATTACCGCAGACCCTATCGCTGCTGCAAACCAGATCAAAACCTCTTGGAATTGAATTGGTAACCGGAGATCATGAGGCATTCGAATTTGGTGAGGGTTTTTATGGCGCTCTTTTGCAATACCCGGGCAAATATGGTCAGGTAAATGATTATAAAAATTTTGTTCAGAAAGCCAGGGACCAAGAGATAAAAGTTGCTGTAGCTGCAGATATACTTAGTTTGGTTTTATTAACCCCACCTGGTGAAATTGGAGTAGATGTAGTTGTTGGAACCACACAACGATTTGGAATTCCTTTGGGCTATGGGGGCCCGCATGCTGCATTTTTTGCCACGAGGGAGGCTTTTAAAAGAAATATTCCCGGAAGAATTATAGGGATTACCAAAGATACAGATGGCAACCAGGCGTTGCGTATGGCTTTACAAACCAGAGAACAACATATTAAAAGAGATAAAGCAACATCTAACATTTGTACAGCACAGGTTTTACTTGCTGTGATGGCAGGGGCCTATGCAGTTTATCACGGGCCACAAGGTTTAAGATATATAGCAGATAAAGTTCATAATAACGCAAGGATATTAAGTCAGTTACTTGAAAAACAAGGATTTGAACAATTGAACACAGCTTTTTTCGACACCATTAAGGTGCGGGTTTCGGATATCAATTCCTTAAAATCAAAAGCTGAAAAAAATGGTATAAATTTCAATTATATTGATAAAAATACCGTTTCCATATCGATCAATGAGGCAACAAACAAAGACGATATTAATCAAATTATTAATTGCTTTAGTGAACTGACTGAATCGCAAGAAATTTATTCTAATGACGGAAAAATTAAGGATGTTATTCCACAATCGTTAATACGCCATACACCCTTCCTGGAAAACGAGGTCTTTAATTCATATCATTCCGAGACAGAACTAATGCGTTATCTCAAAAAATTAGAGCGCAAAGATCTGGCACTAAATCAGTCCATGATCTCACTCGGTTCTTGTACCATGAAATTAAATGCTGCCAGCCAAATGCTTCCTTTGAGCATGCCTGCATGGGGAAACATCCATCCCTTTGTTCCTTTAGAACAAGCAGAAGGTTATCATACAATACTGGAGGAACTGGAAAGAGATTTAACAGAAATCACAGGTTTCGCAGGTACTTCCCTGCAACCCAATTCCGGTGCACAAGGAGAGTATGCGGGATTAATGACCATAAGAGCATATCATGAATCCAGGGGCGAAAGCCATAGAAACATCTGTATTATTCCGGCCTCCGCTCATGGTACTAATCCGGCTTCAGCTGTAATGGCCGGAATGAAAATTGTTGTAACGAAAACAGATGAGAGAGGAAATATAGACATGCTGGACCTTAAGGAGAAAGTAGAAATGCATTCAGAAAATTTAGCTGCATTAATGATTACGTATCCTTCAACACATGGAGTTTTTGAGTCCTCCATTAAAAAAATAACACAACTTATTCACGACCATGGGGGGCAGGTTTATATGGATGGCGCCAATATGAATGCTCAGGTAGGATTAACAAATCCAGCAACAATTGGAGCAGATGTATGCCATCTTAACCTACACAAAACTTTTGCAATACCTCATGGAGGCGGAGGACCTGGAGTAGGGCCTATTTGTGTTGCAGAACAGTTGGTTCCTTTCCTCCCGGGTAATCCGGTTATAAAAACTGGCGGGAAAAAAGCAATTACTGCAATATCAGGGGCTCCCTGGGGCAGTTCATTGGTTTGTTTAATTTCTTACGGTTATATTAAGATGTTGGGAGAGGCCGGCTTAACCGAATCCACAAAAATTGCTATTTTAAATGCGAACTATATAAAGAATAGGTTGAGTGGAAAATTTGATGTTCTTTATACAGGGGAAAAAGGGCGTGCAGCGCATGAAATGATTATAGATTGCAGGCCATTTAAACAAAATGGAATAGAGGTTACTGATATAGCTAAACGCTTAATGGACTATGGTTTTCATGCTCCAACAGTATCTTTTCCTGTTGCCGGAACCCTTATGATAGAGCCTACAGAAAGTGAAAATCTTGATGAATTAGATCGATTTTGTAATGCTATGCTATCCATCCGGGAAGAAATTGATCATTCTTCATCAGAGGATGCAAATAATCCATTGAAAAATGCACCACATACTTTGCATATGGTGACCAATGATTCTTGGGATTTCCCATATTCAAGGCAAGAGGCTGCCTTCCCATTACCCTTTGTTAATGAAAATAAATTTTGGCCCAGTGTTAGAAGAGTTGATGATGCCTATGGAGATCGTAATTTAATATGTACTTGTGCTCCAATTGAAGCGTATTTAGAAGCATAGCTTAGCCCCTATAAACAGGGATTTTAAAGACTAAACCAATGCTGTAGAATTAATACTAATGCTGTAGATTTCTTCTGAACATCGTAATTGATTACTATGCGCGCATAGTACAGCAGATTTTTTTATTATTTTGCCTAAAACTAAGTCAACTCCACTAAACATGAGTATTGGAATTAGCGGCACTGGGTGTTATATCCCGTCCATCACTGCTCAAAACAAAGATTTTGAGCAACATAATTTTCTTACCAATGAAGGAACTCCCTTTGCCTATACTAACGAGGTTATCATCGAAAAGTTTAAGGCAATAACGGGTATTGATGAAAGGCGTTATGCTGATAAAGAACTAAATACTTCAGATTTGGGATTCTTTGCAGCCCGGGATGCCATTGAAGATGCCGGAATTGATGCTGAAGAACTGGATTATATAATTTTTGCGCATAATTTTGGAAACGTAAGCTATGGGCAATCCCAGAGTGATTCCGTGCCTAGCTTAGCCACCAGGGTAAAACATCTCCTAAGAATTAAAAACCCCAATTGTGTTGCATATGATATGCTTTTTGGGTGTCCTGGTTGGATTGAAGGAGTAATTCAGGCAAATGCTTTTATCAAAAGTGGAATAGCAAAAAAATGTCTCGTAATTGGAGCGGAAACACTTTCCAGAGTAATTGATCCTCACGATCGGGATTCCATGATTTATTCAGATGGTGCCGGAGCCTGTATCATTGAAGATTCTGACAATTCCGGTGAGATTCTGGCACATACCTCAGCTACCTATACCAATGAAGAAGCCTATTATTTATTTTTCGGCAAATCATTTAATAAATCCTGTACCAGCAAAACTCAATATATTAAAATGTATGGACGTAAAATTTATGAATTTGCGCTAAATCATGTTCCAAATGCCATGAGGAATTCTTTGGAAAAATGTGGCATACCTATTGAAAATGTAAAAAAAATATTTATTCATCAGGCCAATGAAAAAATGGACGAGGCTATTGTAAATCGATTTTACAAGTCCTATAATTTGGAAATGCCTGAAGGAATTATGCCAATGAATATTCATAAAATGGGAAATAGTTCTGTGGCTACGGTTCCCACCTTATTTCATATGGTTAAAACCGGAAAAATAGAAAATCAGCAAATAGAAAAAGGAGATGTTGTTATCTTTGCCAGTGTTGGCGCTGGCATGAATATCAACGCCATAGTCTATAGATGCTGAAAATATGTATGAAAAAACTTTTCCGGGTAAAAGGTATAAAAATACACTAGCCTTTCTTCAAAAACACATAACTACTCAGGAAGCCATATTAGATTTAGGGGTTACTAACCCATTTTCTGAAATCATGAAGCAGCATGGCTATAAGGTTGAAAATACTAAGGGCGAAGACCTGGATTTAGATTTTGACTTAGTAAAGAATTCGAATGCCAAAGTAGCCACAGCCTTTGAAATCTTTGAACACCTGCTGGCACCTTACAATATTTTAAGAGCAATAAAGGCTGATAAAATTGTTGCTAGTGTTCCATTGCGACTTTGGTTTGCTTCAGCCTATAAGAGTAAAACTGACCCCTGGGATAGACACTATCATGAATTTGAAATCTGGCAGTTTAATTGGTTGCTCGAAAAAGCTGGTTGGGAGATAAAAGACACCTTTAGTTGGACTAATCCTGTTAAAAAATTAGGAATTAGACCTTTATTACGCTCCTTTACTCCCCGTTATTATATAGTGTATGCCGAGCGAAAAAAGAGGCCCGAAAGCACTGGAAATATTGCACCTGAATAATTATACCCTATCATCGTGAATTATTATATTGTAATCTGTGCACATAATGAAGAAGCATACATAGACGCCACGCTTAATGCTGTTCTGTCCCAAACCATACAACCAAAGAAAGTTTTGGTTGTGAATGATAATTCTACAGACAAGACTGAAACTATTATAGATGAATTTGTTTCCGGGAACAACCATATTTTGAAAGTCAACAGATCTTCCTCTACCCTTCATATGCCCGGGGCTAAAGTTGTGGAAGCATTTAATGCAGGGCTTGAGCTGTTAGACGATCAATTCGATTTTATTGTCAAGCTGGATGCTGATATTATACTCCCGGAGAACTACTTTGAAAAAATATCAGAACTAATTAATTCAAATCCCAGGGCCGGTATTTTAGGTGGGTTTGCTTATGAACAAGATTCAAAAGGAGTGTGGAAATTAAATCACCCTATGAACAAAGATCATATTCGCGGTGCTTTTAAGAGTTATACCAAAGAATGTTTTAATGCCATAGGTGGATTAAAAAATTCGATAGGCTGGGATACAGTTGATGAGCTATTGGCTCAGTATAATGATTTTAGTGTAATTACAGATGATTCGTTAAAAATAAAACATTTACGACCTCTGGGGGCATCCTATAATAAAAAGGCGCGTTATTTACAAGGTGAAGCCATGTATCTGATGCGCTATGGCTATTTAATTAGTTTCATTGCCTCCCTTAAAATGGCATTGAAAAGAAAAAAGGCGACATTATTTATAGATACTTTAAAAGGCTATGCCATAGCCAAAAAAAAGAGTCTTCCCTTTCTGGTTTCTCAAAAAGAAGGGGAGTTTATTCGCAAATTCAGATGGCAAAATATTCTTAATAAATTATTCTAATATCTGTGTGATAGGCGTACCGGTAGCTCCGTTAGGAAATGCAATCCCTAACAATGTGGCTATGGTAGGTGCGATATCAGGGATTTCTGTTCTAAGAGCCGTTGATCCCGGTTTAATACCTTTTCCATAAAAAATAAGTGGTGTATGGGTATCATAAATCTGAGCAGATCCGTGTGTGGATCCCGTTTTGCTATAATCAATAATTCCGGGTTTTGGCACTATTAAAATATCCCCAGAGCGTTTCATGTTGTATCCGTTTTGAACAATGTATGGAATTCCGGTCGTGTACTCATTATTTTGCATTTGATATGCGGTGTATACCTTTTCAAAGTCTTGGTATGAAAGTAATTCACTGGCCAAAGTCTCCTCGACTTCCTTTAGATCTAGATCTAAATTTTGTATAATTTTATGGTCAAGAAAAAGCTGGTTGTTAGAATAATTTTTAATTAAATCTGCAGCGCCATACTTATATTTAATAAATTCTCCTAATTCTGATTGTATTTCAGCCCTATTAATATATCCCGCTGGTATTTTTTGATCTTTCAAATAAGCAGGAACATTAATTGCTCCATGATCTGCCGTAAGAAAAACGGTATATTCACCTTCTCCCACTTTGGTATCCAGATACTTTAATATTCGTTCCAAATCACGATCCAAACGTATATATGTATCCTGTATTTCTTTAGAATTTACACCAAACCAATGTCCAACATAATCTGTACTTGAAAAACTAATTGCTAAAAAATCTGTGATATCATCTGTACCCAGCTGTTCTTCTTTCACTACTTCTATCGCAAAATCCGTAGTCATACTATTTCCAAAAGGTGTAACCTTTAACAGGTCATATTTACTATTCTTATCCCATAAACCGGGAAGGTCATGCGGAAAAACAGGATTGCTTTCGCCTGTGAACAAACCCTCATAAGTATTATTATCAGGACCGCTTTCCCTGTAAGTAGTAATATCCTCAATAGTATTCCAGGGCTTCTTATATTTCTCTACAACCCTAGAAGAATTATAATCTACAACCCATTTAGGCAAATTCTTCATATAATAGGTGCTGCTGATCCATTTCCCTTCGCCCCCACCGAGGAACCAGTAAGCGGCATTTGCCGTATGACCACCGGGAAGAACAGCACCTCTGTCTTTTAAAGCAATTGCAACAACTTTACCCTTCATTTGAGTGTGCAATCGCAATTGATCAGTAATAGTGGTAACCGTCATTCTTTGAGGTGACATCTTTCCTGCATTTGATATCGCTCCAACTGTGGCGTAAGAATCATCGGATGCACAATAGACCGGTTTATCAATTTCCTTATCATACCAGTTATTTCCGATAATTCCATGTATTGACGGAGTGGTACCTGTGTACACAGATGCGTGTCCCGGACCCGTACTGGTAGGCGAATAATTAAAATGGTTATTTTTACAATTAAAGCCCTCATTCACAAGGCGTTTAAAACCATCATCCCCGTAATGGTCCCAAAAACGTGTCAGATAATCATAGCGCATTTGATCAACCACAATACCAACAATCAACTTCGGCGTGGTTTTTAGGGGAGCAGAAACTTCTATTTTAGCAGATTTTCTGGCCCTTCGCTGACATATTACTCCCGAAGAATAAAAAAAGAATCCTAATAATAAAATTGATGTGAAATGGCTTTTGGAAAACATTATGTACAAGTTCTGGTTTTAAAAATGCCTAAAATAAGTTTTAAAATTTTAAATGAAGGTTAAATGAAGCCTAATATTACTATTTTTACAGCTAGAAGTATCGCATAGTTTTATGAATTATATCTCATCAATTGGCAGCTATTCCATTATGGTTCGCGAGGTTTTTAAAAAACCT
>CAJQNH010000184.1 GCA_905479615.1 uncultured Eudoraea sp. | reverse complement strand
CGTTCTGCGTTTACCAGGGTTTGTTTACGAATCCAATCTTCAGGTACTTTATCCTTATGGGTATTCCGCACTTCAATATAGTAACCAAAAACATTGTTAGAGGCAATTTTCAGAGAGGTAATCCCGGTTCGTTCTGTTTCCCTTTTCAGCATCTGATCCAGATGGTCCTTACCGGTAAAGGCCAGGTCCTTTAGTTCATCCAGCTCTACAGAATATCCTTTTGCAATAACATTACCCTTAAGAACATTTACAGGGGCATCTTCCTGCAATAGTTTTTTTATTTTTTCACGTACGGTATGGCAAGTGTCCAACTGATCTCCTATCAGCCTTAAGGAATCGTTTTCACTTTTAGAAATTAATTGTTTGATAGGTACAATGGCTTCCAAAGAATTTTTTAATTGTACAGTTTCCCTGGGGTTCACTTTTCCGGTAGCAACTTTAGAAATTAGTCTTTCAAGGTCAGCTATATGTTTAATCCCATACTGTAATTTTTCCAGCTCATCTTCATTTTCCTTCAGATAGGAAATTACCTCATGCCTGCGCCGTATCCTTTCAATATTTTTTAAAGGAAGTGCCAGCCAGCGCTTTAGCATTCTCCCTCCCATAGGAGAAATAGTCTTATCAATAACGTCTATAAGTGTGACCGCATTTTCATTATGTGAATTATACAATTCCAGGTTTTTTATGGTAAACCTGTCCATCCAGATATATTCTTCTTCTGCAACTCTTTGAATCTTACTGATATGCTGCAATTGACTGTGCCGTGTATCAGATAGATAATGCATAATTACTCCTGAGGCAATTATGCCATACTTCAGCTGGGCTACACCAAAACCTTTTAAAGTAGCGGTTTTAAAATGGTTGGTAAGGGTCTCAAGAGCGTAATCTTCCTGAAAGATCCAGTCTTCCACAAAGAAGGTGTGGAAACTCGTTCCAAAAGCTTCTGTAAAATCTGTCTTATGCGCTTTGGAAACCAATACCTCATTTGGGGCAAAATTCTGTAATAGTTTATCAATTTGTTCCAAGTTGCCTTCTGCAATAAGGAATTCACCCGTAGAGATATCCAAAAAGGAAACGCCATGTATATTTTTTCCAAAATGTACCGCACAAAGAAAATTATTGGATTTAGCACTTAGGATATCATCATTTAATGCCACCCCGGGAGTAACTAATTCAGTAACCCCGCGTTTAACAATGGTCTTGGTTAATTTAGGATCTTCCAATTGATCACAAATGGCAACACGTTGGCCTGCCTTAACGAGTTTAGGGAGATAGGTGTTAAGGGAATGGTGCGGAAAACCCGCCAGTTCTGTCTTTTCACCCCCATTATTTCTATGGGTGAGCACAATCCCTAAAATTCCTGCTGCTTTTATTGCATCTTCCCCAAAAGTTTCATAAAAATCACCAACCCTGAATAACAGAAGTGCATCAGGATATTTTGTCTTGATGGTGTTATACTGCCTCATCAGAGGCGTTTCTTTCTTTATTTTACCGGAATTGGCCAAAGTTGTTTATTCTCCTATTTTTGTGAACCAGAGAGTAAACGAAAATACTATTTTTACAAGGGATTGTCACTCCTTGTTGATATTTTCGGATAACTTAGTATAGCTTAGTTTAAATAAAAGCTTAATCAGGAGATTTAACGCTCCAAAAGAAAGAATTAAATCAAAAATCCGGATTAGGAAATATCAGTAAATTAATGCGAAAACTAAAAAACAGTGAGTTAGATCGCCTGGATATTGATCAGTTCAAGAGTGCTTCAAAAACACCTCTGGTTCTTGTTTTGGACAATATCAGGAGTTTAAACAATATTGGCTCGGTCTTCAGAACTGCAGATGCTTTCTTGATTGAAAAGATTTATTTATGTGGTATAACTGCTACACCGCCACACAAGGATATTCACAAAACAGCTTTGGGAGCTACGGAGAGTGTGACCTGGGAGTATAAAAAGGACACCGCAGATCTAATTGCGGAACTTCAGAAGGACTATGTTTGCTTAGCGGTTGAACAAACAGAAAATGCCACTCCCCTTAATCACTTTATTCCTGAAACTTCAAATAAATACGCTCTGGTTTTTGGTAATGAAGTAAAAGGAGTTTCGCAGGAAGTAGTGGATAGTTGCCATGGTGTTTTGGAAATACCTCAGTATGGAACTAAACATTCTTTAAATATATCTGTAAGTGCCGGAGTAGTTATTTGGGACCTTTGGTCCAAACTTCAACTTGCGTCAAAAAAGAATTAAATTTCATTGAGCATTTGGGCTTGCAACTGCCAGAAAATAAAAACCCCGACATAATTGTCAGGGTTTTTGGATATATAGTTTGAGTTAGTTAGTTTCTCAAAAATTGAACTGCAATAAAGTAATTCCTTTTCAACTACGCAAGAAAATTGCCAAATATATGTTAATTTTTTTTTTGCCCGATACTTAAAAATTAGTCTTTAATAATGGCCTTAGTCTGTAAGTGCCTGCTCCAGAATTTTGTCTATTATTAATTCATAATCTTCTTTGTTTTCAACAAAATCGAGATCATCGATATTTATGATCAAACTTTTTCGATGAGGAAAACCTTTTAAAAAATTGAGATAGCCCCGATTAATTTTCTCCAGGTATTCTTTATTTATACCTTGTTCATAATCCCGTCCTCTTTTTTTAATGTTCTCCAGCAAACGTTCGGTTCTCTGGTAAAGGAAGATATAGATATCTGGTTTTTTTATCTCTTTGTACATAAAATTGAACATTTTACGATATAGCTTAAATTCATCTTTTTGAAGGGTTATTTGAGCAAAAATCAGCGATTTGTAGATATCGTAATCACTAACCATAAAATTCTTAAAAAGATCAAATTGGGTGGTGTCATCTGTAAACTGTTGGTATCTGTCTGCCAAAAAAGACATTTCCAATGGAAAGGCATACCTGCTTTGATCTTTGTAGAATTTGGGTAAGAACGGATTATCAGCGAAACGTTCCAATACCAGCTTTGCATTGTGATCGCTTGCTATCTTCCTGGCCAGGGTGGTCTTACCCGCACCTATGTTACCTTCAATTGCAACGAGATGCAGTTGAGAGAGGAGTAACTCCCTGCTGGCATACAATTTATGAGAGGTTTGATGTAAGCTGCCCTTGTCTTTACATTCCTGCAACAAATTCCTGGTATCCTTGCGTAATAGGGGGTGATAGAATTGGGGGGCAATATCTGCCAGGGGTTTCAGAACAAATCGTCTTAAATGCAATTGGGGGTGCGGCACTGTAAGCTCATCTGTTTTAATTATTTCGGAACCATAATACAACAGATCTATATCAATATTTCTGGATTGATAACCCTCCCCCGTAACACGTTTCCTGCCCATTTCCCGTTCAACTTTCAGTATAATATGCAATACTTTTGCAGCTTCGTATTGAGTTTCGAGTGACAAACATGCATTCATAAAGTCTTCTCCTTCAAATCCCCAGGAAGGGCTCGTATATACCCCGGATATTTCAAGGATAATTCCCAGCTCTTTTTGTAAAAGGAGAACGGCCCGCTGCAAATTGAAAAGTTTGTTTCCAAGGTTGCTTCCAAGCGAAAGATATATAGTTTTAACTTCCTTCATATTATGTAAACAAAGGTAAGCCAGATGATAACTAAATTACAATAAAGAGATTCTATTTATTAATTGCTTTATGTTTCTTTCACATAGATTCAATTATGTTTCAGTAAAAAATAAGTAAATTGTATCATCCTAAGTTTGGTTATCTTTGGGCTGTAATAATTAAAGTATTGTATGAAATTTTTAAGAAACCTTCTGGCTGCAATCATAGGCACTTTGATAGCATTCGGTATCATGTTCTTCATGTTTGTCATTTTTATAAGTCTTGTAAATACTGAAGAAACCGTAACGGTTAAAAAGAATTCCGTTTTGGAATTACAAATGAAATACCCCATTAATGATTATACGGGTAATAATGAAGGGGATCCTTTTGACATTTTTTTTGATAAGTCGCAGGGATTGGATCAAATTCTCCATGCAATAAAAGTGGCAAAAGAGGATGATAATATTAAGGGGATCAGTATTAATAACAATTATATTTCTGCAGGAATTTCTACAACTCAGGCCATAAGGAAAGCCTTGTCGGATTTTAAGGAAAGTGGAAAATTCATATATGCTTTCGGGGATTATTATCTTCAAAAAGATTACTATCTGGCCAGTGTTGCAGATAGTGTTTTTCTAAACCCGGTTGGCGGAATGGATTTTAAAGGCCTTTCTGCGGAAGTTCTTTATTTTAAGGATTTGCAGGATAAGACCGGAGTAAAAATGGAAGTAATAAGGCATGGTAAATACAAGAGTGCGGTTGAGCCCTTTTTATCCAATGAAATGAGTGAGGCCAACAGAACTCAAATCAAGGAACTTATGGGTTCAATTTGGAATTCGATTGTTTCTGAAATTGCAAAGGACAGATCAATTACCGAAGAGGACATAAACATAATAGCAGATACTCTGGGGGGCAGAAAACCCGAATATGCTAAAGCTTCTGGATTGCTGGATGACATTGTTTATTTCGATGAATATGAAAACCGTTTAAAACAGGCCTTGGGAATTAGCAAGGAGGATAAACTCAATTCTATCTCACTGGAAGATTATACGAAGATTTCCCGCAAAAAGAAATTGCGTAACGGTAAAGATAAAATAGCAATCATTTTTGCACAGGGGAATATACTCTATGGAGAAGGAGGTCCAAATATTATTGGACAGGGCATAATGAATAAGGCGATTATTAAAGCCAGAGATGATAAATCAGTCAAGGCAATTGTTCTGCGGGTAAATTCTCCAGGAGGGAGCGCACTTGTATCAGACATTATTTGGCGTGAAATTGAGATGGCCAAGGAGAAAAAACCAGTGGTCGTATCAATGGGAGATGTTGCGGCCTCAGGAGGTTACTATATTTCCGCAGGGGCAAATAAAATATTTGCTGAACCCACCACTATTACCGGATCTATTGGGGTCTTTGGAACCATTCCAAACATTAGTGAACTGGCAGGTAATATTGGAATTAATGCGGAACAGGTAGGGACCAATAAGAATTCAGTTGATTATTCCTTGTTTGAACCCATGACTGATGAATTTAGAGGTTTTGTAAAAGAAGGCATTGAAACAATTTACCAGACTTTCCTAAGTAAAGTATCTGAGGGTCGTAATATTACAATGGCCCAGGCAGATAGTCTTGCCCAGGGGAGAGTTTGGAGTGGCATCGAAGCCAAAGAATTAGGACTGGTAGATGAATTGGGAGGTCTTGAGGACGCAATAGAAGCCGCTGCCTTATTGGCTGAATTGGACTCTTACTCCATCAAAAAATATCCAAAATATAAAACTAGTTTGGAAAGATTTATGGAAGATTTTGGAGGCGCAAGTATTCTTAATAAAGAAGATTTGATCCGGGAAGAAATTGGCATTGAATTTTACGATGTTTATAAGGAAGTCAAGTCTGCAATGGAACAAAAGGGAATTCAGGCGCGCTTGCCGTTTACCTTAACCATTAAATAGCTTAATGACTCCCAAAAACAGAAAACAGGCATATCGTATTTATATATACCTGGGGGCGCTTTTTATCACCTCCCTTGTGGTTTCCAATTTAATTTTCCAAAAATTCTTTTTTTGGTATCCTTTTGGAGATGTAACTGTTTTTGGAGCACCTTTATTTGAAATTTCTGTTGGGGTATTGCCATATCCTATTACCTTTTTAATAACTGACCTTATATCAGAAATATTTGGAAGAAAAAAGGCAAATCAGGTTGTTACGACCGGTATTTTTGCTTCCTTTTTTTCCATGGGAATCATCCTGGTTTCCAATTTGGTTCCGGCAATTCCTTCCTCACCCGTGGGGGATGAAATTTTTAGTAGTGTTTTCGCCTTATCCCCCTTAGCTGTGTTGGCTTCAATGCTGGCCTACCTCTGCGCACAATATGTAGACATTGCGATCTATCATTTTTGGAAACGCTTGACAAAAGGCAAATATTTATGGCTTCGTAACAATTTTTCTACATTCTTATCGCAGATAATTGATACCACAACTGTGGTGGGACTTCTTTGCATTTTTGGGGTTATTCCCTGGAAGATGTTTCAGGGTTTGGTTATCAGTGGTGTTGTTTTTAAAATTTTTATTGCATTTCTGGACACTCCTTTCCTTTACTTGTTCGTATATATCTTCCGAAAGCGATTTAATCTTGCCGTGGGTGAAGAAATAGACCTGGATGCCCAGAGCTGATTCGTTGAATTGAATCCATAGTTTATCCTGTCGATTGTCCTGCTGTTTTATTTTTTAAGTTTTCGATAAAAGGTATACTAATACTTACTTTTTTAAGTTTTAATCGGACTGAGCTCCAATACATTATGAAAAAGAAAATTTTAAAAATTACCGGTCTGCTTCTGTTACTCGTTTTGGGTGTCCTGATCGCTGTGCCTTTTTTCCTCGAGGCTAAGATTGGCGACCTGATTAAAAACAATGTTAATAAGAATATTAATGCAACTTTGGACTTCTCCGAAGTTAATCTAAGTCTGTTGCGTAGCTTTCCACAGGCCGAACTTCGAATTCAGGATTTGTATTTGTTAACTAAAGGGTCTTTTGAAGGTGACACCCTCTTTAAGTCCAAATCTATCTCTTTAGAAATGGGGATCAAAGAACTATTAAAAGGGGCCGGAGAACCAATAACCATAAATAGCCTGAACTTTGACAAAGCGGTTTTGAAGCTCAAAACAGATTTTCATCAAAATGCAAATTACGAGATAGCGAAAGAGGAGGTGACAAAACCTGAGATTGATACAGAATCCGTTGGTTTTACCTTTGGTCTGGAATCTTTGCAGTTAATGAATTCTAGTATAATCTATGAAGACTTCAGTTCCGGGGTACTCCTGGAGGTGAAAGATATTGAGCACAACGGCAAAGGAGATCTTTCTTTGGAAATAAGTGAATTAGAAACACAAACCAGTGCTCTTGTATCATTTGAATTAGACAGCACCCGCTATCTGGATAATACAAAGGTTAACCTCAAAGCGTTAGTAGGCATTGATCTTAAAACCAATACATATTCCTTTTTAAAGAATGAGGGCTTTATAAATAAGCTTCCTCTGGTGTTTGAGGGATTTGTCAGGAGTTTTGACGATAAGCAGGAAGTGGCCATTAAATTTAAAACTCCTTCATCGGAGTTTGATAATTTTTTAGCGGTTATTCCGGAAGTCTATGCCCAAAATATAAAAGATGTCCAAACCACTGGAATTTTCAATATAGAAGGAGAGCTAGCCGGTATTATAGATGATGAACATATTCCGGAATTTAATATTCAGATTGATGCAAGGGATGCATCCGTTAAATATCCGGATTTGCCAAAGGCCATAAAGAACATCAATATGGATCTTAGGATTAAAAACACTTCAGGCCTTGCTGAGGATACTTATATTGATATTACCAATGCATCCTTCGCGATCGAAAATGACCGTTTTGAGTTAAGCTCAAAGCTTACAGAATTGTTAGGTAATACCAAAGTTCGTTCGCATATAGTATGCAATATGAATCTTGCTAATATTTCTAAGGCATATCCTATGCCCGAGGCGATAGATTTAAAAGGCCTGCTCAATGC
This sequence comes from uncultured Eudoraea sp., assembly GCA_905479615.1. Classification (GTDB taxonomy): domain Bacteria; phylum Bacteroidota; class Bacteroidia; order Flavobacteriales; family Flavobacteriaceae; genus Eudoraea. The sequence goes on along the minus strand of CAJQNH010000184.1, from coordinate 12,752 downwards.
TGATATAAACACCTCTTTTGATATGGAATCCATTGAAAAAAAGCGGTATGAAAATACAGTGCTAAACGGTCATTTAAAGGTAAATGAACTAAGATATAATTCTAATAATTTATCTGGTCCTCTTACAATTCATGATGCAAGAATGGAATTTTCCCCGGCAAGGGTGCTGCTCAATAATATGAATGGACAGCTTGGTAAAACGGATTTTAAAATTGACGGAACCATTAAAAACCTTCTTGGGTTTTTGTTCAATGATGAAAAAGTGACGGGTAATTTTAAAATGAATTCCGTCAATTTTAATCTGGGCGATTTTATGTCACAGGAAGACATTGTGGAAACTGGAAAAGACAAAACTGCATTAAACCAGGAAAGCAAAGAACTGACAACAGAAAAAATTCAAATCCCTGCCTTTCTTGATTGCACGGTTGACGCCCAGGCAAATTCCGTTGTTTATGACAACCTAATTTTGAGAAATGTAAAGGGGCAATTAAAAATTGTTGATCAACAGGCAACCCTGTCCAATTTACAATCGTCATTATACAATGGAACGCTTACTTTAAATGGATATACGAGTACGAAAGGCGAAATACCTAGTTTTTCAATGCAACTTGATATGGGCAGTTTAAATTTGGAAGATACGTTTAAAAACGTAGAGCTTTTTAGGGTATTGGCCCCTATGGCTGCTGCTCTGGAGGGGAAACTTAATTCCGTTATAAAAATATCAGGAAACCTGAAGGATGATTTCACTCCAGATCTGAACTCAATCTCCGGGAACGTGCTTGCAGAAGCGTTAGCAGTGAAGCTGAATCCTGAAAATGCTAAAATTTTAAACAGCTTAAATTCACAACTAAATTTTATTGAAGCGGACAAATTTAATTTAAAGACTTTAAAAACGGCTCTTTCATTCAAAGATGGGATTGTAAATGTTAAACCATTTACCATTAAATATGAGGATATCGATATTACCGTCAATGGTAGTCATTCATTTGATAAAAAGTTGAATTATAATTTAAATATCGAGGTTCCCCGGAAGTATTTAGGCAAAGAGCTTAATTCGCTTATTGCACAGATTGATGAAAATGAGCTGAATAATTTAACGCTCCCGGTTAAGGCAACTGTTGGTGGCTTTTATGACGCACCGGAAATAAATACGGACCTTACGAGGGGAATAAAAGACCTGACTACAAGATTAATTGCTGTGCAAAAGCAAAAATTGATAAATAAGGGTTCTGAGAAGGCAGGAGAATTACTTGGAGGTCTTTTATCGGCAAATGATACTAAAAAGGATTCTTTGAGTGAAGAGCAGGCAGAAAATGTAAAATTAAATGATGTACTGGGTGATGTGCTGTCAAACCAAACAAAAAAGGAAGAGACTGCAACCATAACTAAGGACTCGTTGGCAAAAGAAGATCCCCTGACTACAACGGCAAAAGGGATTTTAGGTGGGATTTTGGGTGGAAAGAAAAAAAATTCAAATAATTCAAAGAAACAGGAGGATACAATTAACTAACACTGAGGGAAACGTACAAACCTTCATTGCCCCGGATATTAAATACCGTATTATCCCCGAAGATTAGATACTGTCCTTTTATGCCTTTTAAAACACCTTTGAATTCTCTTGCTTTTCCAATATTAAGGCTTTTAACTTTATCAGGATATCGCAGTACCGGAAACTCCATATGGGTTTCCTGATTGTTTTCTATATAATAGGTAGTGGCTTCTTCGGGGATGTATTTACTTAACTTGTTTCGCCATTCAACCAAATCTACGTCTTCAATAGTATTTGTTAGCATTTTGCGCCAATTGGTTTTATCGCTGACATGTTCTTTTAAGGCTACTTCTGTTATACCGGCAAGATAGCGGTTGGGGACCTCAACAATTTCGATGGCCTCATGTGCACCCTGATCGATCCATCTTGTTGGGATCTGCGATTTCCGGGTAACACCTACCTTAACATTGCTGGAATTAGCAAGGTATACGATATGAGGTTGTAATTGTACTTTTTTTTCATATTCCAAATCTCGGTCCTCCTTATTTAAATGAGCCACACTAAGTTCTGGTCTCATTATCCAGTCACCAGCGGTAGGAGTTTCAAAAAAACAATTTTGACAATAACCTTGCCTGAAAATTGGCTTGTCTTCTTTACAATTCAGGCATTGGTATTTAATAAAATTAAACTGTAATTCTTTATCCAATACCTGATTGACATTTAAAAAGTCATCATTAAATATCAAATAATACTGAATAGGTTGGCCTATCTCAGATTGCATTTTGCGCAATACGCCTTCGTAACGCATGAATGGTGATTTTTGTTAAATATTCATTTGAAAATACTAACTTTAGCAGTTAGGTTTAAACCGCTAAAGATACCCAAAAATGCCAATACCTTTATTTAATTCTATAGCTTCATGGCTTTTAAAAAAGCGCTATCATCAGATAGAACTTTTTCTTAAGTACCCTGGCGAAGTACAGGAGGAAGTATTGTTTCAGTTATTGGGTATTGCTGAAGACACGAAGATTGGCAGGAAGCATGAATTTAATTCAATTACGAGCTATAAGACTTTTTCTGAACGTATTCCTATCGTTTCCTATGAGGAAATAGAACCTTTAATAGAGCGCACAAGAAGAGGAGAACAAAACATCTTCTGGCCGACTAACATTAAGTGGTTTGCAAAAAGCAGTGGGACAACTAATGCAAAAAGCAAATTTATTCCTGTAAGTGCAGAGGCATTGGAGGATTGTCATTATAAATCAGGAAAGGACTTATTATGCCTCTATTTAAACAATAATGAAAATTCTCAGTTATTTACAGGTAAAAGCCTTCGCTTAGGAGGTAGCAAGGAGTTATATGAGGATAACGGTACATTTTTTGGGGATCTTTCAGCCATTTTAATAGATAATATGCCATTTTGGGCAGAATTGAGTAGTACACCAAGTAGTAGAGTTTCTCTTATGGGCGAATGGGAAACAAAAATAAATGCCATTATACAGGAAAGCATACAGGAAAATGTTACCAGTTTGGCTGGTGTCCCATCCTGGATGTTGGTTCTGTTAAATAAAGTATTGGAAGAAACGGGTAAGAAGGACTTGTTTGAAGTATGGGAAAATTTGGAAGTATATTTCCATGGCGGAGTAAGTTTTAATCCATATCTGGAACAATACAATAATCTACTCCCAAAGAAAAGTTTTAACTATTATGAGATTTACAATGCTTCTGAAGGGTTTTTTGCCATTCAGGACAGGAATAATGCAGATGATTTATTATTAATGCTAGATTATGGGATTTTTTACGAGTTCATTCCAATGGAAGCCTATGGGCTTTCAGATCAAAAAGCAATTCCATTATGGGAGGTGGAGGTGAATAAGAACTACGCCATTATAATTACTACCAATTCCGGACTTTGGCGTTATAAAATAGGGGATACAGTTCGTTTTACTTCTACCAATCCTTATAGGATAAAGATTACGGGCAGGACCAAACACCATATAAATGCTTTCGGGGAGGAGCTCATTATAGAAAATGCTGAAGAGGCACTTAAAAATAGTTGTCAAAAGACCGGTGCTGAAATAATAGATTATACCGCGGCTCCCATTTTTATGTCTCGAAATGAAAAAGGGGCACACGAATGGATAATAGAATTTCGAAAAGCCCCGGAAGAAATTCAATACTTTACAGAAGTATTGGACAATGCCCTTAAATCATTAAATTCTGATTATGAGGCCAAGAGATATAATAGTTTGACTTTAAAAATGCCTAAAGTTCACATGGCCAGAAAAAACCTTTTCTATGACTGGTTAAAGTCTAAAGGAAAATTGGGTGGCCAACATAAAATTCCCCGACTGTCTAATGAAAGGGCCTATTTAGATGAATTACTGGAAATGAACAGTTAGAAAAACTGATCAATCCACCTATTATCACTTCAGATTACCTGGAATTAAGCTACTATATCGATGAAATGCGCCAAGTAAACCAAAAAATGTTGGAAATAAACCAATAATGGCCAAATTGTGGGTCCAAACTTAACCTGTTTATTAATTAACATTACTTTTATGGCAGAGCGATTAGTTATTTTATCAGATTTGTGGGGTGCGAAAAAAGGCCTTTGGATTACTTCTTATCTAGGCTATTTGCAACAATATTTTGATATTGTTTTCTATGATATCCGTCAACTTTCCGATGTAAATCTTATAAGCAATACGGCTGAAGATGTCTACGAAGCTTTTAATAATGGAGGTATGAATACCGCATTGGCTCAGCTTTTAATAAAAGAAACAGAAGAAAGCCATTACCTTACCTTTTGCGCAGGGGGTACTATTGCCTGGAATGCTGGTTTATGTGGGTTGCCAATAAAATCATTAACGGCAATCTCTCCATTGAATATCCATTTACTAAAAGATAAACCAGATTGTAAGATTAATTTGCTTTATGGTGAATATCAGGAGGGTAAACCCGACTCTGAATGGTTGTCTGAAATGGATGTGAATATGGAAATCATGCCTAAATTCGGCAGAAATTTATATAGTGACGACAAAGTAATTCAAAAAGTATGTATGGATTTACTGAATGCCTTATTAAAAAATAAGCTGAGTTTTAAGAAACGGCCTTTAGTTTCTTGATGGTTTCATAGGATAACTTATTCTCTGCATAAGGTTTTGTTACCTTAAATTCCGTTTCATCACTACTGGGAAGCTCAAACATTGCATCTGTAAAAACAGCTTCACATAATGATCTTAATCCTCTGGCTCCTAACTTATATTCAATAGCTTTTTCCACAATATAATCTAAAGCCTGTTCAGTTATCTTAAAACTAATGCCATCCATGGAAAATAATTTTTCATACTGTTTGATAATGGCATTTTTGGGTTCAGTTAATATAGCTCTTAAAGTTTTTTCATCCAGAGGATTCATATGCGTAAGGACGGGTAGCCTTCCAATTATTTCAGGAATAAGCCCAAATTCTTTCAGATCTTTTGGTATTATATATTGAAGTACATTGGTGTTATCCAAACTTTCTTCTTTTTTTGCAGCACTGTAACCAATGGCCTGCATATTCAATCTTTTGGTTATAATCCGTTCTATACCATCAAAAGCACCTCCAGCGATAAACAGGATGTTCTCTGTATTGACTTCAATAAATTTTTGATCCGGATGTTTTCTTCCGCCTTTGGGAGGCACATTTACCATAGTTCCCTCCAGTAATTTAAGCAATCCCTGTTGTACACCTTCCCCGGAAACGTCACGTGTAATAGAAGGGTTATCACTTTTACGTGCTATTTTGTCAAGCTCGTCAATAAAAACAATACCTCTTTCCGCTTTTTCTAGATTGTAGTCTGCAGCCTGTAAAAGTCGGGTTAGGATACTTTCTACATCTTCGCCTACATATCCTGCCTCCGTTAATACGGTAGCGTCCACGATAGCTAGTGGTACATTAAGCATTCTGGAAATGGTTTTGGCCATTAATGTTTTGCCTGTCCCGGTTTGGCCCACCATCACAATATTACTTTTTTGGATCTCTATGTCATCATCTTTGGAATGAGGCTGTAAAAGCCTTTTATAGTGATTATAAACCGCTACGGACAATACCCTCTTTGTACGTTCCTGGCCAATGACATAGGTGTCCAAGAAGCTTTTTATCTCCTTAGGTTTTTTTAGGATAAGTTCTGAAGACAGGTCGTCATTCTTTGATTGCTTAGATTCTTCGGCAACAATGCCGTGTGCCTGTTCTATGCATCTATCACAAATATGCGCATCCAAACCTGCAATCAATAGATTGGTCTCAGGTTTTTTTCTTCCACAAAAAGAACATTCCAGGTTTTCCTTAGCCATAACTTTAACTAGATTTCTAAACAATAACGAAACAAAAGTAATTTTGGTTCATTAAAAAAGCCCATAACAGTGTAAATATGGGTATTTCATCGAAATTAATCCTTATCCCTTTCTAAAATTTCGTCAATCATACCATAATCTTTGGCTTCCTGAGCTTTCATCCAATAATCCCGATCGCTATCTTCATAGACTTTATCAAATTTTTGACCAGAGTGTTCAGATATAATATGGTATAATTCATCCTTAATTTTAAGTACCTCAATGGCAGCAATCTCTATATCACTTGCTTGTCCCTGGGCTCCGGACATCGGTTGATGTATCATTACCCGAGAATGTGTCAAACCACTGCGTTTACCTTTTTCTCCGGCACATAGAAGGACAGCAGCCATAGATGCAGCCATTCCCGTGCAGATTGTAGCTACATCCGGTTTAATAAATTGCATGGTGTCATAGATCCCAAGCCCGGCATAGACACTTCCTCCGGGAGAGTTAATGTAAATCTGAATATCTTTAGAGGAATCTGCACTGGCCAGAAAAAGTAATTGTGCCTGTACGATATTGGCTACCTGGTCATTAATACCTGTTCCTAAAAAAATGATACGGTCCATCATAAGTCTTGAGAAAACGTCCATTGCAATTGCATTCAATTGCCTTTCCTCAATAATATTTGGCGTCATGTTCACCGGATACATACTGCTTATAATACGCTCGTAATACATGCTATTTATACCTTGGTCCTTGATAGCATAATTTTGAAATTCTTTTCCGAAATCCATATTTAATATGATATTTTTAAGTAAAAAAAAGGTGCCGAAATTACTGCTTTCGGCACCGTAAAGATACTTAATTTATTTTTTAATTTTAACCGTAAACCTCTTTCACGAAATTATCATAAGTAACTTCTTTTTTCTTCAAATTAGCCTTCTCTTTATAAAGTGAAATTAGTTTTTGGCTCATTAGCTGCTCAGATAGTCTTTTTACTTCTTCCTGATTACCTAAAACTCTGGTAGCAATATTATCTAATTCCTCTTCCTGTGGATTTAACTGGCCGTATTGGGCCATTTGAGATTTAATAAAACCTTTGGCAAACTCTTTCAATTCATCAAATTGGATTTCAATGCCGTTATCTTTAATGATTTTCCCTTCAATTAATTGATAACGCAATCCTTTTTCAGACTTCTCATATTCATCATTGGCCTCCTCTTCGGAAAGTGATTTTTCCCCTGTGGTCTGAATCCATTTTTTAAGAAATCCTGATGGAAGATCAAATTTTATGGTTTCAATAAGCCGTTCCGTAACATCATTCAATAGTTTCTGATCTGCCTGTTGTTCAAATTGTTTCTCCGAATCTTCTTTTATTCTTTCTCTGAGTTCTTTCTCTGAAGTAATGGCATCTTTGCCAAAAAGTTTATCAAACAATTCCTGATCTAAATTCGCAGACTCCCTTTCATTGATTTCCTCTATAGTAAAACTTACTTCTATATTCAGTTTTTCTGCCTTTTCCTTTTGAATTCCTAAAGCTCCGGATAATAAATAATCTTCTTTAAAAAGGCCTTTGGTTTTCAAAATTACAGTATCACCAACTTTTTTGCCGCGAAGACCATCTATGGCCTTTTTGCTTTTTACTTTAGACATTTCAAGGTTAGACTTATGATCTATTTCCTCTTCTTCATTTCTAAAAGTGCCAGTAAGCTCATCGTTCTTGCCAACTTCAGATTTACTAATTAGTTTTCCGTATTGTTTTATTATGCGGTCAACCTGCTCATCAATCATTTTCTTGTCAGCTACAATTTTATAATGAGTAATCGGTTTTTTTGTCTTTAGTGCTACTTCAAAATTGGGAGCAAGGCCCAATTCAAATTCAAAAGAAAAATCTTCTGCCTCCCAATTAAAATTATCCTGTTGTTTTGGAAGTGGATTGCCAAGGACATCTAGTTTTTCTTCGGTTAGATATTTATTAAGGTTATCCTGTAAAAGTTTATTTACTTCGTCAACCAATACGGCTTTACCATATTGTTTCTTTATTAATCCCATAGGAACCTGCCCTTTCCTAAACCCCGGAATGTTTGCCTGTTTTTTATAATCCTTTAGAATTTTATCTACCTTATCACTATAGTCATCTTTCGTTATTGCTACTTTTACAATAGCATTTAACTCGTCTATCTGCTCTTTCTGAATATTCATCGATATCTCTAATTTGCTTTCTAAAATGGGATGCAAAAATAGGATATTTTATAAACAGGAACAAGTTTTTAAATAGCTGATTATCAAATCCTGAATCAGGAATTTTTATCCTCCTTTAAAAATGAGAAAAAGATAGATTCAAGAAAGGTTAATAGGAGACTGAACAATAATGCCCACCAAATAGAATCCACAGTAAACCCGGAGACAAACTTGTCTGCCAGTAAGATAATCAGGGCGTTAATAATCAGTAAGAATAAGCCTAATGTTAATATGGTTATGGGCAAGGTAAGGATTACCAAAATAGGTTTAACAATAAAGTTTAAGAGGCCTAGTACAATGGCCACAATGATCGCTGTTGTATAGGAGTCTACTCCAATACCAGGTAGTATATTTGACAGTATTACCACTGCCAGGGCACTCAATAAAATTCGAATAATAAGTTTCATTTGCTCAGGTCTTTAGCATTTATAAAAATGGCGCCAATATAGCTTGACATCTATAAAAGTAGTTATATTTTTTGATATATAATATTAAGCCTTTCGTAATTCAAAAGGTCAATGTAGGGTAGGTTAGCTCCTTTTTTACGAATTTAGAAAAACCATTGATTTTTCAATAAACTGTTGCGGGTTTTCGGCATGTAACCAATGCCCTGCATCATCAATAGTCTGGAGCTCTGCTTTCGGAAAATGATGCTTAATTTCAGACAGGTCTTCAGTAGTAATGTACGCTGATTTGCTGCCTCTTAAAAATAAGGTTGGGCCGGAAAAGTATTCTGTATGGCCAAGGGATTCTCCAATTTCTTCCATTTTTTGCGCCAGGATATCGAGGTTAAAACGAAAGGCCAATTTTCCTTTATCTATCCAATGAAGGTTTTTTAATAAAAACTGCCTTATTCCCCAATCATGAAGGTGCTCCGCAAGCAGAAAATCGGCCTGACTTCGAGAGGAAATTTCTTCCATACGTAGAGTTTTTAAGGCATCAATAATATACTGATGATGAGGGGGATAGAATTTTGGGGCAATGTCAGCAACTATTAATTTATCTACTAAATCCTGATACTTACAAGCAAAGGTCATTGCCGTTTTACCACCCATAGAATGCCCCAGGATACAAGCACTTGAAAACTTATGATGGTTAAAATAGTGATTTAAATCTTCAGCAAGAATTGTATAATTAAATTCCTCTGACCAGAAGCTCTTGCCATGATTCCGTTGGTCTATAAGATGAACTTCATAACCATTTTGTGCATATTGGGTACCCAGGGTTTTCCAATTATCGGACATTCCTAAAAAGCCATGCAATATCAGCAGGGGTTTGCCTTTGCCTATGATATTAGAATGAAGTAAAGTCATTATTTCAATCGGTGTAAATACATATTAATCACATTTTCCAGTCCCAGATAAAGCGATTCGCAAATTAGGGCATGCCCAATGGATACTTCAAGCAGGTTAGAGATATTATCTTTAAAATATTTTATATTATTGAGGCTTAAATCGTGTCCGGCATTAATACCCAGACCTAGTTTATGAGCAGCATTTGCGGCATCAATGAAAGGTTGAACCCCAAGTCTGTTGCCAGCTTCATAGCTCTTGGCATACTGTTCCGTATAGAGCTCAATTCTTTCGGCACCAGTTTTGGCAGCACCGGAAACCATTCTTATTTCGGGATCTACAAATATTGAAGTGCGAATATTTTTTTCTTTAAAAACCCCAATGACTTCATTTAAAAAGTCTTTGTGAGTTATTGTGTCCCAGCCGGCATTGGAGGTAATAGCATTAACCGAGTCGGGAACCAGGGTGACCTGAACTGGTTGAACTTCCAGTACTAAGTCAATAAATTTATCAATTGGATTCCCCTCAATATTCAATTCAGTAGTTACTACTTCCCTGAGTTTAAGAGCGTCCTCATATTTAATATGCCTTTCATCTGGTCGGGGATGAATAGTTATTCCTTGCGCACCAAAACCTTCTATATCGGCAACTACTTTTATGAGATTTGGGACATTCCCACCCCTTGAATTCCTCAGAGTAGCTATTTTGTTAACATTAACACTAAGTTTTGTCATTTTACGATATTTATATTTTCCAGGGCTCAAAAATACAAATAAGGCATACCTTTTGATGTTTAAAATTAGTATTTTGCGTAAGATTTTAATGACATGCAGATCCAATCCCATATAATTACAACAATTCCGGTTTTTAATTTGGAAGGAACGCTTAATAAGGTTATTCATTTTTTTAAGCATACCACCTATTCACATGTGGCTATTGCTGATAATAACTTTTTTTTGGGAGTCTTATCAGAAAATGATCTTGAAACCTTTGAGAGCGACAAAAAAATTGAAGACTACAAATATAATCTTGAGTCCTTTTTTGCATTAAAAAGTACTTCATGGCTCGATGTACTTGAGCAATTTGCAAGGAATGAATGCAATTTGTTGCCGGTGCTGGATGACGAAAAACAGGTAATAGGTTACTATGACCTAAATGATATTGTTGGTGTTTTTATAGATACGCCGTTCTTTACAGAACCGGGAGGAATACTCGTAGTAGCAAAAGGTGTAAAAGACTATTCTTTCAGTGAAATATCTCAGATAGTTGAAAGTAATAATAGCAAATTACTCGGAGCATTTATTACTGATATTCGAAATGATGTTATTCAGATTACAATAAAAATCAGTAGCGGTAATTTTAGTGAAGTGGTCCAAACCTTCCGGCGATACAATTACAATATTCTCTTTGGCAACAAGGATGATCAGTTTATTGAGAATTTAAAAGAAAGATCGGATTATCTTGATAAATATCTTAATGTTTAAATTCTATGTGGGGAAGTGTTCTTAAAAAGGTGATTTTACCCTCATTTACCCCCTCAGTTAAAGGCTAATTACGTAAACCATTCTAATATGAAAATAGCAATATATGCTCAGATCTATGAGAGTGAGACCTTAGATTATGTTGTGGAGTTGCTGGATGAATGTAAAAATGTTGGCGCAGAAGTATATATTGAATCGCATTTTTACGCTCAATTGTCCGCTTCAAGACAAGTTGCAAATTACAGTACCTTCGATCGTGAAGTAGGTTTGGATCGGTCTTTCGAAATGTTTGTGAGTTTTGGAGGGGATGGAACAATTTTAAGAGCTATTACATATATACGTGATCTGGGAATACCCATAGTTGGAGTAAATACCGGTAGACTTGGTTTTCTTTCCACTTTAAAAAAGGAAGAAGTCAGAAGAGTTGTTACAGAATTTGTTTCCGGAGCCTATTCCATAGTTGAACGCAGTCTGGTAGAAGTGAATGCCGATTTTGATATCCCTGAATTCAGGGATATGAATTATGCATTGAATGAAGTATCTGTAAGCAGGAAGGATACCACTTCAATGATAACTGTGGAAACACATCTTAATAATGAATATTTGACCTCTTATTGGGCAGATGGACTTATAGTAGCAACGCCAACAGGATCTACAGGCTATTCTTTGAGTTGTGGAGGCCCAGTTATAATGCCCGGAGTACAATCACTGGTAATTACACCTATCGCCCCTCATAATTTAAATGCAAGGCCCCTGGTTATCTCAGACGACACAATCATCCGATTAAAAGTTTCAGGTCGTGAGGTAAATCATCTTGTTTCATTAGATTCCCGAATTGCCACTATAGAAAATGGCAAAGAAATTACTGTTAAAAGGGCTTCATTTACTATAAAAATGATTGCTTACACTTCCGAGAGTTTTTTGGAAACCATAAGAAACAAATTGCTATGGGGTCAGGATAAGCGGAATTAGATACTTCCTTAAAACAATAAAAAACTGCAAATACTGTTTATCAAAAGTAAATAGGGGTATATATGATATTAGTTGTAAAATGCTATATTAATTATATTTGCAAACTTTTGAAATTAATGAGAGCGTTTATTGTTGTTATTCTATTGCTTGGATTTGGCTTGATAAATGCCCAAACTTATGAAATTGGAGTATATGCAGGGGGTACCAATAACATTGGAGATGTTGGCAGAACAAACTATATAGCACCTTCCGGTCCGGCGATTGGGGGTATTTTTAAGTGGAATAAAAGTAAGCGTTATGCCTGGAGAGCTAGCGTGATTTATGGAAAGTTTACGGCAGATGATTCAAAATCAAGTATTTCTTCCAGACGCCAAAGGGGCTATAAGATGGACAATTCTGTGATAGAGGCATCTGCAGGACTCGAATTTAATTTTGTTGAATATAATTTACATAAATTAGGACCTGCGTTCACCCCATATTTGTATACTGGTATTACGTATTTCCGATATGAGTATAAATACTTTGATGCGGGGCAGGTGCAGGATTTAGATCAAAAGGATGGTTCTTTTGCCATTCCGATGACTGTTGGTTTAAAGGCAAGGTTGTCACAGTTTTTGATTATAGGTGCAGAAATAGGAGCCCGATTGACTTTTACTGACAATTTAGATGGCAGTAATCCGGAAGGATCTAATTTTGAACAATTTAAATTTGGAAATATTTTTAGTGATGATTGGTATGTTTTCTCAGGAATTACATTAACTTATACCTTTGGTAGAAAACCATGTTCCGATTGTTTTGAGTAACACTTATGATGAATACTAATGAGGATTTAAAAAACGGAAAACTTCCGAAACATCTGGCTATTATAATGGATGGTAATGGCAGATGGGCCAAACAAAAAGGACGACTACGTGTTTTTGGTCATGAGCATGGTGTTAAAGCAGTACGCGATGTAGC
>CAJQNH010000183.1 GCA_905479615.1 uncultured Eudoraea sp. | reverse complement strand
AAGGCAGGTCCGGCAGAAAATCCAAGATTTATTGCAAGACGAATAAGTGTTACTGATCTTGTTTTATTTTCAGGCTTACTATATGCGCTAAGTGCCACAAATGTTGCCGGTCTGAATGCATCCGCAATGATCATTAATACAAAAATACCACCACAAATTGTCCAAAACGAATCAAGGTATTGCAGTATAATAAAAAGTACCCCGGTCAATAAAAGACTTACCAGCATCACGGGGTATGAGCCAAACATATCCGTTAATTTACCTCCCAGCCAGGCACCAATTAGCGATCCTAGTCCAAAACAACTCATAATAATACCTACATTTTCCAGGGTGAAACCGAGATCCTGGGTAAGATAAAGTGACAAAAAGGGGATTACCATTGTCCCCGCTCTGTTTATAAGGGTTATTAAAGACAGCCACCAAACCTCTTTGGATAATCCCTTAAATGAATTTATATAGCTGTTATATATTGATTTCATTCTGCCTAAATCATAAAAAAGCCTGACATTCTTGCCAGGCTACAATCTTTTAAATAGTATTGATTCTAAGGATAGCAGCATTGTTCCCATCGATAGGAAATTGTTTTTATCATCCTCAGAATTAAAGATTTGTTCATATTAAGTCTTGTGAAGTAAAAATATATAAAAAAAAAGAGATGTTGTATTTTTGAACGAAATACGTGCCCATGAAAAAAAATCTTTTATTTGGAACCATATGTTTATTTGTCAGCATTTTGGGATGCGCAGATAAGCGTAAATATCACGATGCGGTTAAGTCGGACATAGCATCGGATAATTCAGAGATGGTTATGGAGATTTTATTATTTCAAAAGTAACTCAATGAAGAATTCAAAAACCCGGAAACTTCTCCGTTACCGGACAGGTATCGAAAAGACTTTGAGGGTTTGGATTTCTTTCAACCGGATACTTCATTCAGAGTAATAGCTTTCCTGGAGCGGACAGCAGATGCAATACCTTTTATGATGCCTACTACTACTGATCGTCTTTCTGAAGAAGTGGTATACGGGGTAGCTGATTTTACTTTAAATGGCCAAAAATACAGTCTTGAAGTTTATCAAAACCTTGAGTTGATGGAAACCGCAGAATATAAAGATTATCTTTTTCTGCCTTTTTTGGATAATACAAATGGTGACGAGACATACGCAGGTGGTCGTTATCTGGATTTAGCTATTCCGGAAGGAAATTCAGTGATACTCGATTTTAACAGGGCTTATAATCCTTATTGCGCATATAATAAAAAATATTCCTGTCCTATTGTCCCAAAAAGAAATTACCTGAACACTAAAATTATGGCAGGGGTTAGAAGCTTTAAACAAAAGTCAAAAAAATAGGCCCCGATGAGTTACCATCAGGGCCTGCATTTATTTAACTAAACAAAACAAACCAAACTTTTTTTCTTCCTAAAAAGCAAATACCGCGGCCAATAGGAATGAAGATAGGTTTTTAGACGTTTCCAAATCTTTGTTTAAAAATAAAAAGGAGTCATCTGAAGCGTTGTCAAATCTTATTTCTGGAATAATGGTAAGGAATTTGCCTATGGTCACATTTCCTGAAAGTGTGACGGCAAGTACGTTATAATCTTCAACTCCGGTTCCAATAGCTCCAAAATCGCCAACTTCTTGAAAATATTCACCTCTTAAACCAAGGGTAAAGGTCTCAGAAAATGTGTATTGCGGGTATAAGGCTGCCCCCCAAAATCCAAGATCACTTGGTGTGTCTTCATCAAAACCTACATCACCGGTATCCTGGTATGTGGCATTTATGCCAAGGAAGAAATCTTCGCTAATATTAAATCCACCAGTATAATCTATCTGGAAGAGTCCCTGGATGTCTGGTTCTACTATGGCTCCATCGTTGACAATTTTGTCAGCCCCTTGTTTTCCGTACAAGAAGTTAAGGAATTGACCTGCATAACCTAGCTGGGCTCCAAAACTAAAATCGCTTTGCCGGGAAGCAGATGTAAAATCAGTTTGATTCATTATTGCTACCATTGCCGACCAGTCATTTCCTAAATCAAAATCTGCTTTCAGACCATTGTGGGAAAACGGTCCGTAAGAGAACATATAAGAAGTGCTATAGTTAAAGTTTGCAACCGGTGAGATTACCTCATAACCCAAAAATGTGTTCCAATTTCCGAAGGTAAGTGTCACCTTATCGCTGACATTCCAATAGACATATAACTGGTTAATGATGCTGGTAGGTCCTGAATCATTAAACACAGCATCTTCACCTCTGGGTCCAAATACCAGGTCAGCTACAAAGCCTACTTTTTTGCCTTCGTAACCTGCTATTAGATTAACCATACCTAGTGCAAAACCGCTATTATTGGCGAATGATGAACCGGGTGCACTTGGAGATATTTCGCCTATCTCCTCACCACCTTCTACAACTGGCACTACGCTGTTTAATCCGTTGAAATTTGTACGATAATACGCGTCTACCGAACCGCTAAAAGATATTTTCCTTTTTTCTTCTTCCTCTTCTTCCTCCTGTGCAAATGCGGCTGATCCGAGCAATAATAATGCTAAAAGAAATAAATTTTTTATGTAACTTGTATTTGTAAATAATTTCATAATTCAATGTTTTTGAGATTCCCGTTTAGGGAACGTATTAAATGTTTTAAATTGATTTATTTGAAAACTTTACATAACGGAGCGTTCTGCCAAACGCTCCGTTAATTTTTTCATCTTGTTACTGTTCACTCATTCTAAAGTCCGCGTAGGCATCCATTCCGTGTTCAGCCAAGTCCAACCCGTCTATTTCCTCTTCTTTTGGGACTCTTATTCCTACTGTTTTCTTAAGTGCAAAAATGATTATGAAAGCCGAGATACAACAGAATACTCCCACTGAAGCAACTCCGGTTAATTGATAAATTAACTGTTGCCCTCCGGCCAAATCTCCAAATATACCT
>CAJQNH010000182.1 GCA_905479615.1 uncultured Eudoraea sp. | reverse complement strand
TATCCCATTACCACAAACGCCATGTGTCTTCAGTGTCATGGAGTGCCGGAAGAGCAGATCGCAACATCCACTTTGGCTGTATTACATAAGCTCTATCCAAAAGATATGGCCCAGGATTACCAGGAGAACGAGGTCAGAGGTATCTGGGCCATAAATTTTAAAGAAAATAATTAACTGATATTTTACTTATTATTCATCCTTTGGTTTTTTAAAGCCATATATTTCCTGATGCACAAAATCATGGGGAAATTTGTCATCTCCCGGGAAACCAAGTTCTATTGTTCCGCTGTCTTCAGGAACATGACTAGTTTTAAAAATATAATCCCAGAGACTTAAACTGATTCCAAAATTAATACCATATTTACCTTCTGGTAAGTCCATTGCATGATGATATAGATGCATGACCGGATTGTTTAAAATATACTTCAATGGACCATAGGTAATTTTAATATTGGAATGATTTAAATGACCAATGGTAATAGCGAGAAAGTGAACCACATATGCCTGTTCCGGTTCAAATCCGCCCAGAATCATTACCCCGAAAACTTTTAGGGGTTTGTATAAGATATTCTCCATCCAATGATAGCGCAGATGGGCGGCAAACCCCATTTCCTTAACGGAATGATGGACTTTATGAAAATTCCATAAAACAGGATACTTGTGAAGCAGGATATGAGTAAACCATTGTACAAAATCTAAAACAATAAAAAATAAAAGCAATTGTAACCACATGGGATATGAGGAAATATCCACTATAGCCAGACTTTTAGATGTAATTCCAAGGTCGCTGAATAATGCTTCCAATAAATTATAAAAGCCGCTAATAGCAATAGCGAACATGAAAAAATTAAAGAACATGTAAAAAGCATCCAACCAAAAGTCTTTTCTAAAAATAGATTGGTCTTTTCGCCACGGAAAAAGAATTTCCAGAATCCAAACTGCTAGTGAAATTACCACCAGGCCCCAAAAATAGTTTGTATACCAGGGGACATCAAAAAGAATAGACTTCCAGGTCCAATTTACACTCCCTGAAAAAGCCGAAACAAAAGCGTCAATATATTTTTCCATAATGTTTTGATTTTATAAAATTATACTATCTTTTTCATAAGGTAATTCCTCAAAATAACTCCATTCTAACCAGGATCCATCATAGTTCCTTACGTTTTCAAACCCCATCAATTCTCTTAATACAAAGGTTGTCAATGATGATCTGTAGCCGGTATGACAATAAACAACAATCGTATCTTTTGTACTCATTTTCAAATCCTCGTAAATCTTTTCCAATTCCTGAATGGACCTAAACTCTTTACTGTCCTCCAGATCAACCGCTTCAGCCCAATCTATGTGAATGCTAGTTGGTATTCTCCCTCCTTTAGATGCAGCTTTTTTTATTTGGTTGCCTCTGTATTCTTCAGCACTACGGGTATCAATAAGAATAACATTTTTACTCTCATCGCTTATTAAATCCATTAGTTCGTCTTTATCAATCCACAAATTTTTACTACTTTTTTCAGGAAGATAAAATTGGGTAGGGTTATATGAGAAGGGATCTGTTGTAAGTTTTCCACCCACACTTCCCCAGCTCTTTAATCCACCATTTAATATCTTCACCGAATCAAAATCATAGTTTTTTAATAAACACCATAAGCGCATAGCATCGGCTGAGCCCTTATCATCATAGACCACAATAAGATCATTATTATCTATTCCTAATTCGCCGAAAAGAAGTTCAATGTTTTTCTTACCGGCTCGCATTCCAATGTATGGAAATGAACTATCAGAAACATCTGTTCGCCATATATTCAAAGATCCATAAATATGTCCTGTCTTATAATCCTCAGGATTTCTGAAATCAACTATTTTTATATTTTCGTCGTTTAAAGTTTTTATTAGTTCTTTTGCCTCAATAAGATGTTCCGAGGAAGCATAATTTGTAATGACAAGGTTTTGTTTTTCATTGATTCCCTTGCAGGATAGTAGCAAAATATACAAAACCGCATATATACTAATCCTTGAGCTCATACCATTCAATATCTGATAATACTTCACGTCTTCCTTTTTTCTGAGGCGGGTAATTAGTAACCAGATAGTTTACAATTATTGCTTCATTATTTCCCAAATCCCATAAATTTTGCGTTTCCTGCATCCATCTGATGGTCGCAATCCATCGTTCCTCATTCATTCTATTTTGTGTGACAAGTTTTGCAGAATGGCAATTTGTACAATTATTTACCACTGTCATTAAACCATCAGCTTCTATAAGACCGGTTCTGACATGTATGCCATTTTCAATCTTGTCAAAATCATCTGATTCCTGGATAGAAACATATTCCGGCTCAACTTCTGATGCCTTTTTCCTGGTCCAATCAGGGTTAGATAACAAAAACAGGATTCCGATTGCAGCTACAATGAATAAGCCGAATAAGCCCGCCATAAGTCTATAGATGGCTTTTACTTGTTGTTTGAACTTAGAGTGCTCCTGCATTTATGTAACCTTTACTGCAATTCTATGGCATGCGTTATTAAGGTAACCCTTTGGATTCCAGCCTGGTAATATCATGGGTTGACTTATACCGTTGGAATCCGTGGCCCGAGCCCAAACTTCATAATAACCTTCTTTTGGAAAGTCTATTGAAGCATTAAAATGTTGCCACGCCAATCTGTTTGCCGGTTTTTCTATTGGACAGGACTGCCAGGTGGAACCAAAATCTATGGAATATTCCATTTTTACTACTTCAAGCTCTCCGGCCCAGGCATGACCCCGGATGTCCAGTTTTTTACCTTTATTAATCATAGCCCCCGATTTTGGATAGGTTATTAATGATTTTACAGGCATAGATTCAATAATGCACATATCCTCTTCTTTAACCTTTTCGCCAGGAGCTACAGGATTACAAGGCACCCTATACGCATCGCCGGTCATTTTGGTGCCATCATGTACCTTATTTCGAATACTAATCCTATTTATCCATTTCCCGGAAACTGAAGCCGGCCAGCCCCCGGCAATCAGCCTTAAAGGGTAACCATGAGCTAGTGGAATGTCCTCGTTGTTCATTTTAAAAGCAAGTAAGGTTTCCTCCTGCAGTGCCTTTACCATCGGGGCACCACGGGAAATTGGCTCTTTCCCCGGATCCCTGCTTAAATGTACATCCATAGCGTGATATCCAATGTAAACTGCGTCATCTTTTATTCCAACATCTTCCAAAACGTCTTTTAGCCTTATTCCGGTCCAGGTAGCACAGGAAACCGCCCCAATTGTCCATTGATTTCCCTTTGCGGGCGGGTCAAATTCACTTCGGCCATTACCGCCACATTCCAGGGTTAATTGATAGGTATACTGCGGAAATTTTGATTTTAACTCTGCCAGGGTATAGGTTTTCTCTTGCCTTACCGATTCTCCATCGAATGTTAAAGTCCAACTGTTAGCATCTATGTTTTCGGGAATTAGTCCATTGTTTCGAATAAACATAAACTTGTTAGGCGTTATTTTATCATCCAAAAGGTGAGCCTTTGCTTCAATATTCCAGGGTTTGTCGTTTAGCACGACCATCCCTTTATCCTTGTCAAACATTTTGAAGGGGTCGGGGTCCTGGAAGGCTAGTGGTTTGTAGCCTTCGGGCATAACCGAACCAAATACAATATCCGCTCCTATTACAGAGGCCATAGTGCCTATAGTCGCCTTTTTAACAAAGTTTCGTCTTTTCATTATTCAGTTTATTTCTAAAGATTCTAAATTAAGAATTTATTTAATAACGTAAGTGTAACAAATGTTACTATACTTCAAATAAGTGCAATTTATCTATTGGAAATCATAAAACTTTTTTCAAAATGAAATCTCAATAACAAATTTTGATAATTGGGGGAAGGGCTACCAACATTCTGTTGGTAGCCCAATTATTCAGAATAAACAAAGCCCTGTTAACAATAATATTTGAGCCTTTAGATAAACATTAGTGCCAACCCGTCCTGACTTTGGTTGGTGCGGGAATTTATGGTTTTAAAAATTTATCAGTCCAATTGCCTTGGTGTTGCCAAATGAAGCTGATTGAATTAAGGAGGAAAGGTAACTAATTACCTTTTCAATTGTGGCCACCGCCTCCGCCGGATCCACCATTGTGACCGCCACCACCGTTGCCTCCGCCGGATCCACCACCACCTTCTTTTATGGTAATATCCATATAAGTAAGATTATTTTCTGAATCAATAATGCCTATGCCTCCTCTAATGCTTTCGCCATCTTCAGAATCGGTAGATTCTTCCTCTTCTATTACTGTATATATTTCTGTTAGATCGTCAAAAAATGTATTTAAAGGGACAACGCCACCTGCTTCGTCAAAGCTAAATGTTATTCTGTAATCACCAACATCTTCATTTAGATGTCTTACCGACCAAGTATACCCATAAATAACTTTACCTTTTACATTAACTTCTGCAGCATAGTAATCAGGACCGTCACCGCCCTCATAGACTGCTTGATTTAAAATAGGGTCATTTACCAAATCAGTTTCTGCATCGGTCTCAGTCCATCCCTGATTGGGTATCCAAGTTAATGATCCGGGTGTAATTGAATCATGAGCAATATTTAATTTTTGGATAGTCAATCGCGCATTATGTGAATAGACAGTAGCTTGTGTTCCCGGACCAAAAATGACCATAGTGTCCAAATCTGTCTGTAGTCCATGAACCTCTTCTGTGCCCCAACCGTATACATGTCTCATCGCATATTCCACTGCCGGAGTAGCAAGATTTTCATACAACGCTAATTCTACTCTGACACGGGCAAAAATTCCCCAGTCAATAGATTCCAGATTATCTCCCCAATCAACAACATCAACATTCAGGGGTTCGGTAGCCATAAAATTATCGGCTTGCCAGACATTAGAAGCTACTTTCTGAA
>CAJQNH010000181.1 GCA_905479615.1 uncultured Eudoraea sp. | reverse complement strand
GTGAGACTAAATCACTTGTTTATGCCAGACAATCTGTAAACACAGAAGGTCTTGATGAAGCAAGATCCACAAACTTAATCAATTCGCTTTCTGGTAAAGTAGCAGGTGTTCAGGTAATAGGTGCCGATACACCTACGGGTTCACCAAGAGTTGTGATTCGTGGTATTACTTCTGTAACAGGAAATAATGCCCCTTTATATGTTATTGACGGAATTCCGATGGACAACACCCAGGGAGATACTGGTGTTTCGGTTTGGAACGGTGGTGATGACCTGGATTATGGTAGTGCCATATCCGATATTAGCCCCGATGATATTGAAAATATTGAAGTTTTAAAGGGAGCAAACGCAGGGGCCTTATACGGTTCAAGAGCCTCGAATGGTGTAATTTTAATTACAACTAAAAAAGGTACATCAACAAGTGGATTAGGTATTAGTATCAATTCAAATTTTGGTATAACTTCTATTCGTGAGTATCCCGATTACCAATATGTATATGGTGCCGGTTCCAGCAGTAGAATGGTAGGAAATGCTGCCGATATTGACCCGGAGACTGGTTTTCCTAGAAATGCAAGACACAGACGTTCTAATGGTGCACCATTATTAGGATTTGATGTTTTGTCATACAATAACGAAGTAGGGCAATACTTACCTCGACCAAATAATATTAAAGATTTGTACCAAGACGGTTATGCTTTTATCAATAACGTAGCTTTTGATAAATCACACAAAACTGGTTCTTTCAGAGTTTCCTATACAAATACTATATCTGAGTATATTGTCCCGGGATGGGAGAAGCAATTCAGGAACAACCTGACATTGAATTTAAATCAGAATATAGCGAAAGGATTAATGCTTAACTCTAGTATTCTTTACACTAATGATCAAGTAGAAAATAGGTTATACCAAAATGGATCTAATAGAAATCCTGCCAACAATTACTTATATTTGAATTCTGACATGTATAGTGGTAATCTACTTCCTTATAAGGATGAGAATGGAAACTCATTTTCCTATGGCGGACCATTTAATAACCCATACTGGAATATATATGAAAACGGCAATAATGATGAACGTAACATCATCAGAGGATTTGTTGGTTTAAATTGGGCTATTAATGAACAATTTAGCCTTTCAGGAAAAGCCATGGGTGATATTAGTGGTACAGTTCGAGATGAATTTAACAATATGGGAGCTGCATTTGATTCGGATGGTTATTATGCCACCAATGATATAAATGTACAAAACTGGAATTACGAAGGCATGCTAAATTATAAACAGAATTTCGGGGATTTCGCCGTGTTAGCAACTCTAGGGGCAAATAGGTTCGACTATAGAATGTCACGTAGAGAAGTTAGAATTAATACGTTGTTGGTGCCTGATGTTGAAAGTATTACCAATAATGGTGGAGTGGCAGATCCACGTGAATATGACGGTGCAAAAACGGTTAATTCAATCTTTTTCTCCGGGAATGTAGGATGGAAAGAAATGATTTATTTAGACGTTACCGGTAGAAATGACTGGTCTTCAACTTTACCGGAAGATAACAACTCCTACTTTTACCCATCAATTGGTACGACTTTTATCTTTTCAGAGCTACTTCCTGAAACGAATGGTTTCAGCTATGGGAAATTTAGAGTGTCTTATGCGACGGTTGGATCTGATACAGGACCCTACCAGACCAAAACAACCTATGGATATGGTGGAAATTATAACGGAACGGCTTGGTTACAACTTGACGAGACCAGAAGAAACCCATTTTTAAAACCGGAATTAACTTCATCTTTTGAGTGGGGTTTTGATCTCGGATTCTTAAAAAATAGGTTAACGGCAAATTTTACAGCTTATACTTCGACTACGACTAATCAGATTATTCAAGCGCAAGTAACACCTACAACTGGTTTTACAAGACAGGTATATAACGCAGGAGAAATTGAAAATAAAGGTTATGAAATTTTCCTTCAAGGAAAAGCTTTAACAGGAGATCTTAAATGGGATATTGATCTTAACTGGTCTAAAAATACTTCTACAGTAAATTCATTGATTGGTGATGTGGAACGTCTGGTATTAAGAAACTGGTTTAATGTACAGGTTATAGCAGAAGTTGGTAAACCATTTGGTGAAATCAGAGGAAGGGTTAGAGCAACCGATCCGGAGACTGGCGTCCCATTGGTAGGTAATAACGGAAGAATTCTTCGTAACGATGATGGGTATCTGGGTAATGCTACCCCTGATTGGATCGCTGGTTTGAGAAATACATTTAGGTATAAAGGATTTTCTTTGACATTCTTACTTGATGTGAAGCAAGGAGGTGATTTGTATTCAGGTACCATGCTGAAAAACACAAACTTTGGTATGCATGCTGAGACCTTATATGGTAGAGAAGATTGGTACTTCTCATCTGTTATATTAAATGAAAATAATAATGAACGCCGGGGTAATGGTCTGAATGGAGATTATTCAGACATTGATCGAGCTAAAGGATCTATTTATGAAGGTGCTGCAATCGGAGTACGAGATGAAAATGGGAATTGGGTAGCACAAAGAGATGCGGAAGGAAATATTGTGTTTAGTAATAATTACATTAATGCTCAAGTTTATCAATACGACGCAATTAATGATCAGGAAAGAGTAACCTATGATACTTCCTATATGAAATTAAGAGAACTGGTTTTTGGTTATGACTTATCTAAAAAAACACTTGGTGATGGTCCTTTTAAAGGTGTAAGAGCATCCATTTACGGTCGAAATTTATGGACGATATATAAAAACACACCTCCTGGAATAGATCCTGAATCGGGAACAACTTCAGGTAATGGACAGGGAATTGAATACGGAGCCTTTTTACCGGTTAGAACCGTTGGATTGAATGTAAAACTTTCATTTTAAAACATACGATATGAAAAATAAACAATATATAATAAAATTAATGCTGGTAATTGGTTTGATTGGTGTGGTTTCTTGTACTAATAATTTCGAGGAAATTAATACCGACCCAAATGCATTTAATGAAGCACCTGCAGAAAATGCATTTGCAGGAGTTGTAAAAGAAACACTCGATTTAGTGGGTGGTGAAATTAATGAACGATGGGGTATTCACTACGCAAGCTATACTGGTGGAACCGGTGGCCAAAATGCCAAATTTGGTTATAATGACGGAACTGTGGCTGGAGTATGGAGTAGAACCTATGTTAATATTCTAAAGAATAACGAAGAGATCATTCTTACTCATCAAGATGACCCCGCATATGCAAACCGGGTTCAAATTGCTAAAATATGGAAAAGTTACATGTATTCAGTGGCTGTTTCCCTATGGGGAGGTATTCCAATGAGCGATGCATTTGGCTTAGATTCTACGGTAAATTATGATACCGAAGAAGATGTCTATAAGGCAATATTTGAAATGTTAGCAACAGCAGCTGCAACCATCGATACTGACGGTGACGTTTATAGTCAAGATAAAGTTTATGGTGGAGATCTTGGGAAATGGATAAAATTTGCCAATACCCTTCGATTAAAAGTCGCATTACGCGCCTCTCATGGATTTCCAGGATTGGCCCAGGCACAAGTAACTGCAGTTATGGCAAATGAAAATGGCTTGATTAGTACCCCTTCGGAAGAAGCAAACCTCCAATGGGGAATGGAAGAAGAAAACTGGAATCTTTTTTATAGGAGATTTGTTTTTGGTGAGGTTAATCCAGATTCTGAAATTTTTGTAAACCACAGTTTCTTATTACACCTTAAAACCTATAGTGACCCTAGAATGGATGCTTTGGTTGAAGAGGCAACAGAACCGCTTTCAATAGTGGATCTGGTCTATGAATCTGGTTCTACAACAAATCTAATTCCGGTTCGTTATGGAATCCCAAAATACGGAAAAACCTTGGGTAATAGCACTTTGGATGAATGGGATTTGGATGGTAATGATAATCCTTATCAAGGTGTAGATGGTGGTTTCTTTTCACAACCTA
>CAJQNH010000180.1 GCA_905479615.1 uncultured Eudoraea sp. | reverse complement strand
GCCATTTCATCCATCTGCACAGTCTGGTGGGTAATGTGAGGATCAGTCAGTTCCCCTTTATGGGTGCGGGCTTTAATAGGTCCGTAACCTGTAGACGGTTGCATTTCTGCCCATCCGCCTATCCCGGCAAGGTAAAATCTATCCAGATGATTTACTGCATAGGTAGAAAGGCAGGAGGCCACAGCGCCACCGGGGAAGCCCATTTGAAACTGAATGGTTTCATCTATCCCTTCCTTGAATTTAACAGGATCGTTTTTAGTTTCCTGAGCCGTAACCCAAATGGGTTCTTCCCCTATCATATAACGTGCTCCGTTTATGGAATATATACCTATATCCATCATAGCTCCACCTCCAGATAGTTTTTTATTTAATCGCCATTGGTTTGGGTCGCCAATTATAAAACCCGATTGCCCCTGGAAGAAAATGATTTTACCAAATTCCCCTGCCCTGCTCATCCTTACAATTTCAAGGGTTTTAGCTTCGAAATGCATGCGATATCCTATCAGTAATTTAACATTGGCGGCCTTACAGGCATCAACCATTTCCTGTCCTTCCCGGGCATTGACGCCCAT
Organism: uncultured Eudoraea sp.; assembly: GCA_905479615.1. Classification (GTDB taxonomy): domain Bacteria; phylum Bacteroidota; class Bacteroidia; order Flavobacteriales; family Flavobacteriaceae; genus Eudoraea. The sequence continues at coordinate 4,566 of CAJQNH010000180.1, read as the reverse complement.
TGGTTTTTCACAGATTACATGTTTCCCGGCAAGGGCAACTCGTTTGGTAAATTCACAGTGCAGTCCGTTTGGCGTAATTACATAAACGGCATCAATATCAGGGTTGTCTTTTATCTGATCAAAATTTTCATAATTGTAGCAATTTTTATCAGGAACATTATATTTTGCCTTCCATTTGGTGACTTTTGAAGGTGTCCCACTAATTAACCCGACAAGTTTAGCCCGTTTACAACTTTGCATTGCTTCGGCAACCCGGGTTCCATAACTCCCAAGTCCCATTATTGCAACACGTAAAACGGGCCCGTCATAGAAGGAGGCAGATTGGGCAAAAAGATTGGTTGAATTACATAATATTGGTAGTCCGACCGCTGAAGTGGTTATTTTCTGTACAAATTCTCTGCGTGTGCCCATAGTAATGATTTTTTCAATGTGTATAAACTTAAGAATTAATTCAATTAACTAGCCGGCTAAATAAAAAATATATCCAGGTACTTCATAGGAGTCGTCTCAGGAATACCCGTGAACAAAACATGTTAAGAATTTGTTAAATACTCATTTTTTTATTATATTTAAGCAACTAACCATATCGCTCAATCCGCATGAAAGCTTCAGAACACTTATTTGCATCCCGAATTCTAACAGGAGTACTATCTGTAATTTTGATTACTTTGGTCGTCGTTTTATATAACGAATATCTGCCCGATTTACTTGTTAAGGCCGAGCATATATTAGCTTCATCCATGGGTGATTTGGATACAATTGTTGCTTCAAGGTAGTTTTGGATTTCCAATTATTATTTATTTATAATCCACTGCATTTCCTTATTAAATGTAAGATATAAAAAATCCGGATTTTATAAAATCCGGATTTTTATGTTTGGTCCAATTCTCTTTAGAAAGACCTATATAAAAGATGCTTTGAGGCCTTAGTTCCCCATAAATGACATTTCAGGGACTAGCTTATGCGTTTCCACAAGGTTTCCATAAATTTCGAAGGCTTTTGTATAAAGATCTCTATCTGTCATATAAGCGTTATACCCATATTTCTCGTTGTAAGCATCTTCAAAATTAAAATCCTCTGACTTCCATTCACCCATGGCTTTCATTGGATCGTCAAAAAAGGTGATAATCCTAAATTCCCCTAACTGACTTCCCGAGCTAATTTTAAAAACAGCTATCTTCCTGGTAGAATTCTCTTTTATTATAGTCATACGGCGGGTCATATATCGCCTAAAATCACTAGTGTTGGCCGTTTTAATCATTATTATTTGTACATCCATATATTTGCTGGGGGTGCCGCCTTCTTCCCAATTTGCGCTCCAGTTTTTAATCCGCCACCAAATTTTACCACCTTCGGGGTTCTCCGCAAATTGCGAAACGTTTTTGGCCCAATAATCCAATTCTTTCTTGTTATCGGCATTATAGAGGTTGTCTAATGTCCTTCCTACAAGAACCCTTTCGAACATACCCTGATCTGAACCCGTCATTATTTGATATGTAACAATGGCATTTTCAGGGCTGTTATTGAACATTTGAGTCTTTTTAGCAGCGGCTTTTTTAAAATCATCTACCTGTCCGGTTTTCGCCTTCCACCGCATGGTCCTGTAATATTCCCAATTCGGATTTGTTTGAGAATAGCCGGGTAATGCAAACATTAAAATAAGCAGTAATGTTAAAATACGTTTCATAATTAATTGGTTTTTAGTTAGTAAATACAAAAAGATACAGCAAGTATGCTAATGATACTGATTAGAAAGGATTTATCATAACGAGCTATGACCAAACTACTGTAAATATGTCCGAAATACATTATTTTCTTATCAAAGGATTTATTAATGAATAAATTATGGAATGTAATCATACAGAATATGGAAGTTCGTTATTCGGTTTACAGGGCTCAACGGTTTCATAGCCTGTACCCTAAATTAGATCGCCCTGCGGGCTAAGACAGAGGTCTTTAATTACCGGCAGGGATAATCTCCCGAAAATGACAAACCATTTATAAAAGAGCTATAGCTCCAGGATACTGTTTTTTAGACCTTTTTAAGGCTTAATATCAATTTTTTTAACTACCTTTTTTGGGTAATAACTTTAAACCAACATAAAATGAAAAAATTAATTCTTTATGCGCTATTCTTTGTTGCTATTTCTGCCAATGCCCAGGAATTCTATTGGACCTACTATAATTTTACTGTTGAACCTCAAAATGAGGCCGCGGTATTAAAACTGGTAGAAGATTATTTTAAGGAACACAAACAGGATGGTGTTACTGTTCGCTTTTTTGAAAACCATTTTAATGATAGTGATAATAATTACACACACTCCATTGGATTCTCTGGTTCCCTGGAAGCCATGGGGGCTCAATACTCAGGAGAACAGAACGATACATGGGACTTATTTTTGACAAGAGTGAATAGCCTTATCAAGAGCTCATTTAGTTCTACTTTGGGGCAAGGTATTGCAACATACGGGGCTGATGCAGCCAATGATGTTTGGCCTATACAGCATTATCTTTACCTTAAAGTTGCAGATAATAACGCCTTTCAGGCCGCCCGGAAAAAGTATTTTTCCAAGTTTAAATCAGATGTCAGGTTAACCGTTTTAGGTAGTGTCAATTCTGGCCGTTCACCGCATGGTGAAACCCATATGGTTATTCAGGGCTATAAAGATTTTAAATCCGCTATGGCAGGCATTGATGCCCTTCTTAGCCCGGATCAGGTTGAAGCCCGAAGAAAAGCCTGGAAAGAATTTGGTGAAACCAATGGAGGCGTACAAGTGATCCGAAATGGTACCAGGATACTTCTGGGCAAATGGTAATAACATCTTTTTAAAATGAAACCCCTTTCTAAACAAAGGGGTTTTTTATTCTCGCTTCAAATGTTTTGGATATAAAATACAAGGAAATGTCTAATACGTCCAAGTTTTTCAGAAAGTGACAGTTTATCCTGCTACCCGATTCTGCATTACTAAGATCTCAGGATTAAAAATGCAAGCCTTATAAGTCTTAAATAGATGTATATTACTGATTTTTAATGCTTTATTCTTAAATATAATTTTTTTTAACTACCTTATAGAGATAACCATAAAACCAGATAAAATGAAAAAACTATTTCCTTTTTTAATGTTATTTTTTGTGCTTCAACTAAGTTCACAGGAAACCTATTGGACCAGTTACAATTTTATTGTAGAACCGCATAATGCGGCAACAGTACTTAAACTTACAGATGATTATTTTAAGGCACATAAACAGGAAGGTGTTACTGTTAGCCTTTGGGAAAACCACTTTAATGATAGCGGGAATAATTTTACCCATTCAATTGTTTTTTCAGGTTCTTTAGATGCTCTTGGAAAGCAATATTCCTCAGGCCCAAGTGATACCTGGTCCTTATTTTTGACAAGACTGAACCAACATATTAAAGACGGGTTTAGTTCTTCTATGGGTAATGGCATCGCAATCTACGGCGATGAAAATGAAGAATACCCGGTCAGGCGGTTGTTTTTAAGTCATGTTTCTGACCCGGCAGCTTATGCTGCTTCTTTTAAAGCATTCAATTCAAAACATAATCCCAAGGGCAGATTGATATTTTTAGGACAAATTAATTCCGGACATTCTCCGGAGGGAGAAACACACTATTTAGTTACCGGATTTAAAGATTTTAAAGCGGCTATAGGAGGTGTGTTTGAATTGGTGCCGGAGGAAAACAAAAAGGCCTTTCAAAAGGCATGGCAGGAATCCCGGGAATCAGGTGGGGATGTCAAATTAATAAGATCCAGTACCCGGGTTCGTCTGGGACAATGGTAAAAGATTTATATTAAAGTAAAAACCCCTTATTTGAAGGGGTTTTTTTATATTCATAATTGCCAAAATAAAATAATCATTAGAATTACCACTTAAATCCGATAAACCCTGAGTAAGACGACAAACAAGATTGGCTGGAAAGTAGGTGCGGCACTTGTCGTAGCCAATATGATTGGGACCGGTGTTTTTACAAGTCTGGGGTTTCAGCTTCAGGATGTGACAAATACGTGGTCTATTCTATTGCTTTGGTCATTGGGGGGTGTTATGGCCCTTGCGGGGGCATTTTGCTACGCAGAGATAGGAAGTGCCATTAATAAATCTGGCGGGGAGTATATATTTCTTTCCAAATTGTTTAATCCATTAGTCGGATATCTTTCAGGCTGGGTTTCACTTACAGTCGGATTCGCAGCCCCGGTGGCCCTTGCCGCCATGGCTTTGGGCGCCTATTTAGGAAACGTTTTGCAGGTTAATAACACTTTTTTGGCCGTTACTGCAATACTAATAATATCGGTTATACACTCTCTAAGCCTTAATGTCACTAGCAAATTTCAGTCCTATGCCAGTTGGTTTAAAGTCTTATTGATCCTTTTTCTAATACATACAGGGCTTTACTTTACCCAAAGTGATTCCGCACTCAACTTTTCCAATTCCTGGACGGTGGAGGTTTTAACCCCTTCCTTTGCCATAGCTTTTGTATATGTGAGTTATTCTTATACCGGCTGGAATGCTGCCTCATACATTATTGAAGAGATAGATAAACCCCGGATT
>CAJQNH010000179.1 GCA_905479615.1 uncultured Eudoraea sp. | reverse complement strand
GTGATAACATCATTAATTGCCCAGAAATATGAACCTTTGAAAGCAGCTATTTTTGGAGTTTACCTTCACGGCAGGGCAGGAGATATAGCAATTGAAAACTTAGGATACCAGGCGCTAACAGCAACAGCAATAATCAATGGTATTGGTCCATCTTATATTGATCTCTTTAATGTGCCACCTGCAGATATTGAAAATGAAACAGAATAGAATTAGTTTTCTACTTCTTTCTAACTCTTCTTTGCACCCACGCCAATGCATTGTTATAATCAATGTAAAATTTCATTGGCTTTTTGTAGAAGAGTTTTTCAATTTTAAAGTTATGCATATCTACCTCCTTAACGGAAACAATAGCAAATGCTTTAAGATTTTTTAACTCCCTTAAATAGTTGTAAATAGTGGGATCAATAGCATAAGAATTTTTTCTAAGACTAATAATGCCAAAGTTTGTATCTCTGAAGTGTATCTCTGAAATTCCTATAATTTGATAAGCTCTTTCCAGGGTGAGTGTTGCCCCTTCGTCAAAGATTACAACCATATGATTTTTGAATACCTGAACGGTGCCAATATCTAAGTTGTATTCTTTAACTATAATTTTTTTCTTAGCCGGTCCGACTTTCATTTCATATAGTTTAGTGTGTCTAAAACGAAAGTATGCGCTTGGGTAAGTTTTGCGAAAAATATTAGATCAAAAGCGTATATATCGTTTAACTGGTTTGTACCAGGTTTAAACTGTATTCTTATTCTTACTTATTGTAATCTAGGGAAATAAAAAAAGGAACCAAATAACTTGATTCCTTTATAACTAAATTCCTACATTTTGTTATGCTTTGGAGCCCTTCTTGGATTTTTTTATCTTAATAGACAGCTCATCTTTCTTTTTATCCAAATCCATATAAATACTATCCCCCTCTTCGAGTTTTGAATTTACAATTTCTTCCGCCAGGGCATCTTCAATATACTTCTGGATTGCTCTTTTTAAAGGTCGGGCACCGTATTGTTTGTCAAATCCTTTATCAGCAATATAATCTTTAGCTTTATCAGTTAAATTCAGATCGTATCCAATATCCTTTATTCTATCATATAGTTTATCTAATTCAATATCTATAATCTTGTGAATATGTTTGCGCTCCAATGGATTAAATACAACAACATCATCTATTCTATTCAGGAACTCCGGTGCAAAAGCTTTTTTAAGCGCATTTTCAATCACACTCTTATGGTGACTATGCTCCTGCGATTTTTTTGCAGCTGTACCGAAACCAACCCCTTGTCCAAAGTCCTTAAGTTGGCGGGCACCAATATTCGATGTCATTATAATGATTGTATTTCTAAAATCAATTTTACGACCTAAACTATCTGTTAAAAAACCATCATCCAATACCTGAAGTAACATGTTAAAGACATCAGGATGTGCTTTTTCAATTTCATCTAAAAGAATTACAGAATATGGTTTACGCCTAACTTTTTCAGTCAATTGCCCACCTTCCTCGTAACCGACATATCCGGGAGGGGCACCAACCAATCTGGATATAGCAAATTTTTCCATATACTCGCTCATATCAACGCGGATCAAGGCATCTTCAGAATCAAAAAGTTCTTGTGCTAACACCTTGGCTAACTGCGTTTTACCAACTCCTGTCTGTCCAAGAAAAATGAATGAACCTATTGGTTTGTTTGGATCTTTTAGACCTGCCCTGTTTCGCTGAATTGCTTTGGCAACTTTGGCAACAGCTTCATCCTGTCCAACTACATTGTCTTTAATGAGATTTGGTAACTCAGCAAGTTTGTTGCTTTCTGTCTGTGCTATTTTATTTACAGGTATTCCACTCATCATAGACACCACATCAGCGACACTTTCTTCGTTAACGGTTTCACGGTGTAGCTTACTGTCTTCTTCCCACTTTTCCTGTGCTATAGACAGTTCCTTTTCCAGCCTTTTTTCATCATCTCTAAGCTTAGCGGCTTCCTCATAGCGCTGCTTCTTAACCACGCTATTCTTCAATTCACGTACATCTTCCAATTGATTTTCCAATTCAAGAATTTGTTTTGGAACATCCATGTTTATAATATGTACCCGCGAACCAGATTCGTCCAAAGCATCAATTGCCTTATCCGGTAAAAACCGGTCGGTCATATACCTGTTGGTAAGCTTAACACAGGCAATTATGGCTTCATCAGTATAATTTACATTATGATGATCTTCGTATTTCCCTTTAATATTCATTAATATTTCAATGGTTTCCTCCACGGTTGTCGGCTCTACCATTACTTTTTGGAAACGTCTTTCAAGTGCACCATCTTTTTCGATATACTGTCTGTATTCATCAAGTGTAGTTGCACCAATACATTGAATTTCTCCCCTTGCCAAGGCAGGTTTAAACATATTTGAAGCATCTAAGCTACCTGTTGCACCTCCTGCTCCTACGATAGTATGGATCTCATCGATAAACAGAATTACTTCATCATTCTTTTCCAACTCGTTCATTACGGCTTTCATCCGTTCTTCAAACTGTCCACGATATTTTGTGCCAGCAACCAGCGAAGCCAGATCTAAAGTAACTACTCGCTTATTATAAAGTATACGCGATACTTTCTTGTTAATAATTCTGAGTGCTAAACCTTCGGCAATGGCACTTTTACCAACACCAGGTTCCCCTATAAGAAGTGGATTGTTTTTCTTTCTTCTGCTTAAGATTTGAGAAACACGTTCAATTTCTTTCTCACGTCCAACTACAGGATCTAATTTGTTATCCTCTGCAAGGCGTGTTAAATCTCTTCCAAAATTATCCAAAACAGGTGTTTTGGATTTTTTGTTTCCTTTTTGACCTGAAGCTCCTCCAAAAGATCCTTCCTTACCTTCTACGGGTTCATCAGAATCACTGGGAAAAGATTCTGCTGCGGGAGAATCAATATAGTCGTCCTCACTTGTGATCATAGATTTAAACTGATCTTTCACTCCATCATAATCCACTTTAAGCTTGTGGAGTAATTTTGTGGTTGGATCGTTTTCGTTTCTTAGGATACACAATAGTAAATGTGCAGTATTTATTGAAGAGCTTTGAAATAATTTTGCTTCCAGGAAGGTCGTTTTTAATGCACGTTCTGCCTGTCTTGTCAGATGAAGATTTTTTTTATCTTTTTGAATGCCTCCGGAATTTGGATTGGCCGGACTCAAAATTTCCACTTTGCGCCTTAAGTGATCCAGATCTACATCGAGTGCATCCAGAATACTAATTGCTTTTCCATTTCCATCGCGTAGCAACCCCAGCATTAAATGCTCGGTACCAATAAAATCATGGCCAAGTCTTAATGCTTCTTCCTTGCTGTAAGCAATTACATCTTTTACTCTAGGTGAAAAATTATCATCCATAAAATTTTCTTAATCAGTAATAAAATTAGTAAATCTATTCTTAAGAACGACAAATACCGTACCTATATTCGACAAAGTTGGACTAAATGACGAAAAAAACACGGATTTACAAAAAAATTAACATCCTAATTATTAACGAAATCACTATACGGATGTGTTAATAAATTCTTTAAGAAACTACGTGGAACGTGCTTTGTAAGCTATGATTTTGTGTATATTGGCCAGATATTTTAAACACAACAAAGCAATAAGAATTTTATATGGCTGAAGGAGAAAAATTGATCCCGATCAACATTGAAGATGAAATGAAATCAGCCTACATTGACTACTCAATGTCGGTCATTGTGTCACGAGCCCTACCCGATGTCAGGGATGGTTTAAAACCGGTTCACAGGAGAGTTTTATTTGGCATGCACGATTTAGGTGTTCGATCTTCAAGTTCACACAAGAAATCCGCAAGGATCGTCGGGGAGGTTTTAGGGAAATACCATCCACATGGGGACACCTCTGTTTATGACAGTATGGTTAGGATGGCTCAGGAGTGGAGTCTCAGATATATGTTAATTGACGGGCAGGGAAATTTTGGATCTGTGGATGGCGATAGTCCTGCGGCAATGAGGTATACCGAAGCCCGCATGCGCAAAATTGCGGATGAGATGTTGGCAGATATCGATAAAGATACCGTGGATTTTCAACTTAATTTTGATGATTCTCTTAAAGAACCAACAGTTCTTCCCACCAGGATTCCAAATTTATTGATCAATGGCGCCTCGGGTATTGCAGTGGGAATGGCAACCAATATGCCGCCACACAACCTTTCAGAAGTAGTAGACGGAACAATCGCTTATATTGATAATAAGGATATAGAGATAGATGAATTAATTACACACATTAAAGCTCCCGACTTTCCTACCGGGGGGATCATATACGGTTATGATGGTGTAAGAGAAGCTTTTCATACAGGACGTGGTAGGGTTGTAATGAGAGCCAAAGCCACTTTTGAGGAAGTTCAGGGCAGGGAATGTATAATTGTCACAGAGATTCCCTATCAGGTCAATAAGGCAGACATGATTAAAAAGACTGCCGATTTGGTCAATGAAAAAAAGATAGACGGTATATCATCTATTAGGGATGAGTCAGATAGAAAGGGAATGCGAATTGTATATATCCTTAAAAGGGATGCCATTCCTAATATTGTTCTTAATACATTATATAAGCATTCAGCATTACAGTCTTCCTTCAGTGTGAATAACATTGCATTGGTAAATGGAAGACCAAAAATGCTTAATGTAAAAGAGATTATTCATTATTTTGTTGAGCATCGCCATGAAGTAGTGGTAAGACGTACTGCTTATGATCTGAAAAAAGCGGAAGAAAGGGCTCATATATTGGAAGGGCTCATTATTGCCTCCGATAATATTGATGAAGTTATCGCTATCATAAGGGCGTCTTCAAATGCAGATAATGCCAGAGAGAACCTCATAGAAAGATTTAAATTATCTGAACTTCAGGCCAAGGCTATTGTGGAGATGCGTCTTCGCCAGCTTACAGGACTTGAGCAGGATAAATTACGCTCCGAATACGATGAGATCATAAAGACAATTGCGGACTTAAAGGATATCCTGGCCAATAAGGATCGAAGAATGCAGATTATTAAGGATGAACTTCTTGATATAAAAGAACGATATGGAGACGAAAGAAGATCAGAAATAAATTTTGCAGGAGGCGACCTGAGTATAGAAGATATGATCCCTGACGAACAGGTGGTAATCACGATTTCGCATGCAGGTTACATAAAGAGGACTCCGTTAAGTGAGTATAAAACACAGAACAGGGGAGGAGTGGGGCAAAAAGCCTCATCTACAAGAAATGAGGATTTCCTTGAATATTTATTTGTTGGTACAAACCATCAGTATATGTTGTTCTTTACTCAGAAGGGAAAGTGTTTCTGGATGCGGGTTTATGAAATTCCCGAAGGTAGCCGAACATCAAAGGGCAGGGCCATACAAAACCTTGTCAATATTGAACAGGACGATAAGGTAAAAGCCTTTATCTGTACAAGGGATTTAAAGGATGAAGAATATGTCAATGGCCATTATGTTATTATGGCCAGCAAAAAGGGAACCGTTAAAAAGACATCATTAGAACAGTATTCCAGGCCACGTCAAAACGGAATTATTGCAATCAATATAAGAGAAGATGATGAACTTATAGAAGCCAAGCTAACCACTGGTACAAGTCAAATTTTACTCGGGCTTAAATCCGGTAAGGCTATCAGGTTTGAAGAAAGTAAGACCAGACCTATGGGTCGGAATGCCTCTGGTGTCCGAGGTATAAGATTGGCGGATGAAAGTGATGAGGTAATAGGCATGTTGTCTGTAAATAATTTTGATGACGAAATATTGGTGGTCTCGGAGAATGGATATGGTAAAAGATCCAATATTGATGATTACAGGATTACCAATAGAGGAGGTAAAGGTGTTAAGACCATCTCTATAACTGATAAAACTGGGGGTCTTGTGGCCATTAAAAATGTTTCTGATTCTGATGACTTAATGATCATAAATAAATCAGGTATAGCTATAAGGATGAGTGTTGATGACCTGCGCACTATGGGTAGGGCCACTCAAGGTGTTAAGTTGATCAACCTGAAAGACACTGACTCCATTGCAGCCGTCGCCAAAGTAATGAAGGATGAGGATAATCTGGATGAGGTTGATATAATGGATATTGAGGTAAAAACTGAAGATGGCACAGCTATTGATATGGATAATCCTGAAACTGATAAAGAATAATTAATAAACACTAATAAGCAAATTTACATTAAGATGAAGACTAAACTTTTAATTCTGGCTGCTATGTGCTATGCGCTAGCCGGATTTTCACAGAAAACGGAACTTAAAGCTGCCGAAAAGGCATTAAAATCTGGTGATGCAACCTCAGCCAAAGCATCTTTGGATGGAATTCAGGGAATGATCAGCGGAGAAGATGAAAAAATCCAGGCAGACTATTTCTTTCTTAGAGGTAAAACCTATGCAGATCTTGCAAAAAAGGGTGATAATGAAGCTTTTGATGAAGCAATTAGTTCCTTTAAGAAAGTCCTGAGCATAGAAGGCCCCAAAGGAAAGCATACTGACGAAACAAATCAGCGTTTGGCAGCTATAACAGCAGACCTGGTTAATTCTGCCGTTGAAGATAATGGAAATAAAGAATATAAAAAGGCCGCAGAAAAGCTGTATTTAAGTTATACACTTAGCCCAAAAGACACTATTTATTTATATTATGCCGCAAGTAGTGCCGTTAATGGGGGGCATTATGAAGAAGCTTTAGGTTATTATGAGGAGTTACGAGAAATTAATTATGATGGCAGCGGTATAATCTACAAGGCTACCAATATAGAATCCGGCCAAGAAGAGGTGATGGAAAAAATTCAAAGAGATTTGATGATTAAGTCCGGAACCTATAAAGATCCAATAGATGAAAAAACTCCTTCAAAGAATGCAGAAATAGTTAAAAATATGGCTTTGATTTATTCGCAATTAGGTCAGGACGACAAAGCCCTTGCTGCCTTTTCTGATGCCAGGGCAAAAAATCCGGATGATGTAAATTTAGTCTTAAATGAAGCTAACTTATATTACAAAATGGGTGATAAGGATAAGTTTAAGGAGCTTATGGCAGAAGCAGCTAGAATGGCACCGGATAATGCAGATTTGCAATATAACATAGGTGTAATTAATATGGAACAGGGCAATGTAAAAGAAGCCCGGGAAGCATATAACAGGGCGTTGGAGATAGATCCAAGTTATGTAAACGCTCAGTTGAATCTCTCTACGACCTATGTAGATGAGGGAAATGGTTTAATAGACGAAATGAACAGCCTGGGAAATTCTAAGGCGGATATAGCGCGTTATGAAGAAATAAAAAAAGAAAAGGATGACATGTTTAGAGAAGGAGCTACAGTCCTGGAACAAGCTCTGAAAATAAATCCTGAAAATCAAAGCGTAATGACGCAACTAAAAAATATTTATGGAGCTTTGGGCGACACGGAAAATTTTATGAGAATGAAGAAATTACTTGGAGAATAATTTAGTTTATCTTTCCACTAAAAAAGCCCTGGCAATTAATTGTCAGGGCTTTTTATATGACCTTTTTTATTACTCTTAATTTATGGGTATACTTTCTTTGTTCTGTATTGAAGATACCGGTGTGGTCTAGTCTGTCAATTCTTACTTTGCCAAACACATGGATGATAAAATTATCCTGCATTATAAGGCCTACATGAGTTATCTGGCCTTCATTGTTGTCAAAAAATGCAAGGTCACCCGGCTCGCTTTCTTCGATAAAACTCAAGGCTTCACCCTGTGTAGCTTGTTCTTCTGCACGCCTTAATAGGGTATAGCCATTTATCTTATATGTCATTTGTGTAAAACCGGGAGCGTCTATTCCAAAGGGCGTTTTTCCTCCCCATTGATAGGGTGCGTTTAAATAGTACAGTGCGGTAATAATCAAATTGGGTTTACCCTTTTTTTCATTTATTGAGTCCCCGTCAAATTGATGTGAAAGCAATTTTAAACTATTAAGAGAGGAGCCAAGTACTATAGGTATCATTACCTTCTGCGCATCATTAACATAAGATACCAGATCTGATGAAAATTTATGTTCCACTGAAGTTTTCAGAGATTGGTAATCAGATTTTTCTATTGGAACAAATTGATTGTTGCGCACCCATCCCTCAGATCCATCGTAGGCATCGCGAATTTTACTCCAAAACTTTCTTTTTTCCAGAATTTTAAAATGATCCCCATAAAGTAGTTGGGTTACCATCTCACTGGTATCTTCTGCAAGAATTCTAATTGGTACAATATTAAGGTTACAAATACCGTGATGCATAGGCTACCGTTGCAGCGAAAATTAATTTCTTTCCAAAATAATTGCTGAAGCGCCACCACCACCATTGCAGATAGCCGCAGCTCCTATTTTGCCATCATTTTGTTTTAATACACTCAATAAGGTAATAACAATCCGTGCCCCGGAGCATCCTAAGGGATGTCCAAGGGAGACCGCACCACCATTTACATTTACATTACTATCATGAAGTTTTAAAAGCTTCATATTGGCTAGACCTACAACTGCAAATGCTTCATTAAACTCAAAATAGTCAATATCATCTATGGAAATTCCCGCTTTTGCAATTGCTTTCGGAAGTGCTTTGGCCGGTGCTGTCGTAAACCACTTTGGTTCCTGGGCTGCATCTGCATAACTTTTAATAGTCGCTATAGGTTTTAAACCCATTTCTTTGGCCTTTTCAACGCTCATTAATACCAGGGCGGCTGCACCATCATTAATAGTTGATGCATTAGCGGCGGTAACCGTACCGTCTTTTGTGAATGCCGGCCGCAACGCAGGTATCTTATCTAATTTTACATTCTTATATTCTTCATCCTCGGCCACAATGATCGGTTCACCCCTTCTTTGAGGGACTTCTACCGGTATAACTTCATCAGTAAATTTTCCAGATTTCCAGGCCTCCGTAGATCGTTTATAGGATTGGATGGCAAAGTTATCCTGATCTTCCCTGCTGAAATCATATTCTGATGCACAGGCATCTGCACACACTCCCATGGCATTCTGGTCATAAACGTCAACCAAACCATCTTTTTGCATACCATCTACCAATGTTGCGGGTCCAAATTTCTGTCCCGTTCTCATATAAACAAAATGCGGAATCAGGCTCATATTCTCCATCCCTCCGGCAATAACCACTGAGGTGTCACCCAAAGCAATAGATTGAGCCGCCTGCATTACGGCTTTCATTCCCGATGCACAAACCTTATTTATAGTAGTACAAGGAACAGTGTCGGGGATACCGGCAAATATGGCAGCCTGTCTTGCAGGAGCCTGTCCGGTTCCCGCCTGCACAACATTGCCCATGAGTACTTCATCAACATCATTTGGGCTCAGATTTATTTTATCCAGGGCACCTTTTATTGCTATAGCTCCTAACTTTGGAGCCGAAATAGTGGATAGAGAACCCATAAAACTTCCAATAGGTGTTCTGGCTACAGATACAATGACAACCTCTTTCATAAGAAAATCCATTAACTACGCGAAATTAATAAATTAAAGTGCAATGCATGGTGTTTAGTCTCTAAAAGGCAAGCGATGATGCTATTATTTTCTATTTTTGAAGAAGATACTTTCTGTAATGGGCAAAACCTTAGACGGCGTTTATAAAAACCAATCAATTATCTACAAATACATGCTATATGTTATAACCATAGCCTGTATTGTATTTTTCTTCCCAAGAGGAGGTAAGTTCAAATATGAATTTCAGAAAGGTAAACCATGGCAGTATGAAAATCTTTATGCCCCCTTCGACTTTTCCATAAAGAAAACAGCTGATGAAATTACTGAAGAAAGAAATGCAATTGAAAGTGATCAGGTAGAATATTATTATTATGACGAAGCAGCTGCCTCAGAAGCCTATCAGGTTTTTGCAGATAAATTTCCGGTTATTTTCAGTACTGAAAAATTTAGTAACAGATCCAGGCGTATTTTAGAAGCAGCCGGAAAAGATTTTCTGGATACCATATATACTTACGGAATCTTAAAAAAGGTAGACGAACTAATCGCCAAAAACAATCTTTATCTTATAAAGGATGGAGAAGCAAGGCGTTTACAATCTGATGCACTTTATAGAATGGGGGTTATGGATGACTCCATAACTAAGATGCTAAAAGACAAGAGGCTTGGAAGTTATGATGAAGACTTTAAAACTCTTTTTTTTGATGTTCTACAACCCAATGTGTCCTTTGATGAGGAACTTACCAAAAGGGAGCTGGAGGAGGCCATTTCTGAAATTTCTTCAACAAGGGGTAATGTAGATGAAGGAAAACTTATAATAGCCAGGGGAGAGGTAGTAGAAGCTGATAATTTGAAAATACTGGAGTCTTTAAAAGCGGAATATGAATCTGAATTATGGACTGAAAATAATTACTATTTTATCCTTTTCGGGTATACCATTCTTGTGGCCCTGGTACTGATGATGCTATTTTTGTTTCTCAAAAAATACAGGCCTGAAGTTTTTAGGAACAATGTTAAAGTTACTTTTATTTTCTTTAATATTTTACTCTTGGTATTTATAACCACCATGGTGGTAAAATATAATGAGGCTTATGTTTATGTGGTTCCGTTGTGTATAATGCCATTAATACTGAAAACCTTTTTTGATGCCCGGCTTGGACTTTTTGTACACGTCTTAACCGTACTTATTTTAGGCTTTGTAGTTCCCAACAGCTTTGAATATATTTTTCTCCAGATCATTGCAGGGATCGTAACCATTCTAACAGTATCTGAACTCTATAAAAGGGCCAATTTATTTATTTCTGTAGGACAGATAACCCTTATCTATATTATTGGTTATTTTGCTTTTCATATTATTCACGAAGGCAATCTCGACAACGTGAACTGGTACATATTTGGGTTTTTCTTTTTAAATGGTATGATTACCCTTTTTGCACAACCACTTATCTACATCTATGAGAAAATGTTTGGCATGGTCTCAGATGTTTCTCTGCTCGAGTTGTCCGATACAAATTCCAAATTACTGAAGGAGCTCTCAAATAAGGCACCGGGAACCTTTCACCATTCTCTTCAGGTTGCGAATCTTGCCGAAGCTTCCGCAAATGAAATTGGCGCAAATGCCATGCTGGTCAGGGTAGGGGCATTATACCATGATATTGGTAAAATGAACAATCCTACCTATTTTACTGAAAACCAGGTAACCAGTATAAATCCACATGACGATCTGGATCCTAAAGAAAGCGCCGGAATAATCATCAATCATGTTATTGAAGGAATAGAACTTGCCCGAAAGTACAATTTACCAGACAGGGTAATCGATTTTATTAGGACACATCACGGAACCAGTTTCGTGTATTATTTCTATAAAAAACAGCAGGAATTAGATGAAACTGTGAAGGAATCAGATTTCAGGTACCCCGGACCCATCCCATTTTCTAAAGAGACTGCTATTTTAATGATGGCAGATTCAGTGGAGGCAGCATCCAAAAGTTTAAATAACACAACATATCAGATTATAGACCAATTTGTGGAGAAGATCATTACCGGACAGATGAATGGAAATCAATTTTTAAATGCCAATATTACATTTAAAGAGATTGAAATGATAAAGAAGGTGCTTAAGCAAAAATTGACCAATATCTATCACCTAAGAATTGAGTATCCTGAATAACCGGGGTATATTTCAAATACTTCAGTTTAAGGGATCTTGTTGCTAT
>CAJQNH010000178.1 GCA_905479615.1 uncultured Eudoraea sp. | reverse complement strand
ATGAATTAAATGTCTTTACACGATTGGCAATATTTTATGTTTTCCTGGGCATAGCTTTATTGTTCTTTTTATTTTACTCGGTTTTCAAACCCAATGCAACTCTGAAAAAAGTATATCTAGTGTTATTTTCATTAGTAGTTTTCGGTTTTGTATTGCATACCATAGGACTTGGTTTGCGTTGGTATGTTTCCGGCAGAGCTCCCTGGAGTAACGGATATGAATCTATGATCTATATTGCGTGGACCTCAACTTTGGCCGGTATACTGTTCACAAGAAAATCATTTGGTGGCCTTGCGGCAACCATGGTTTTGGCGGCAACTATTTTATTTGTTTCTACTTTAAGTTTTCTTGACCCGGAGATTACTCCTTTGGTTCCGGTTCTTAAGTCTTACTGGCTCACCATTCATGTCTCTCTGGTAGCGGGCAGTTATGGATTTTTAATGTTAGGAGCAATTATTGGCCTTATTAATCTGATACTAATGATCTTCCTTACGGAATCTAACAAAACAAGCATGAAAAGAATTGTTCAGGAAATGTCGTATATCAGTGAATTAACCTTAATTGGAGGATTGTTTATGGTAAGTGTTGGTACCTATTTGGGAGGTGTTTGGGCTAATGAATCCTGGGGACGTTACTGGGGCTGGGATGCTAAAGAAACCTGGGCATTGGTAACTA
The DNA here is from genome assembly GCA_905479615.1 of uncultured Eudoraea sp. GTDB lineage: Bacteria > Bacteroidota > Bacteroidia > Flavobacteriales > Flavobacteriaceae > Eudoraea. The sequence continues at coordinate 15,633 of CAJQNH010000178.1, read as the reverse complement.
TACTGGTCCATGCTTTTATTCTGCATATGCGATTGATTCCCAAATTAACCGGGCTTTTTGCTTACAATGTTGCCACCATATTTGGATTGGCGTCAGTAATCATGACCTATTATGGTGTTAATTATTACCTGTCAGGTTTACATTCTTATGCTACAGGAGATCCTGTACCAATACCCAGTTGGGTTTATATGGTAGTTGTATCAATAATTATTATAAGTATGTTGTCCTATATTAAAAAGAGGAAGTATCCCATTATTTCTTAATGCCATATAATTACTCGACCAGGGTACCATTTTCAAGTATCAGGTCGTATTTGTAACCTGCACCGAAATCGCGATTTAGACTTACTTCAGCTCGGATTGTTATTTGTTTACCCTCCGGCACAAATGTATTTGAGGTAATAACCATGTCAAAATCGTCCTTGCTACCATCTTGCAGATGAATCCAGTTAAGATTCATAATATTAGGGTTGACTTTCACACATTTGCCACTAAGTTGAACGGTATGACCCTCATACTTCTTTGGATCACGTACCAGATCTGAAATTTTAATTGTTCCCTTGTGAACTATAACTTTTTCAGTATGGGTTGGGATGTCTTCTTTAACCACTATTTCTTTTTTGACAGTACTACCAGCAGCAGAAGCCGTTTCATGTTGGGAATGATCTTCTGAAACAAGATTTGATACAAGATAAATCTCGTCGAAAATTCGGTCGTACTCTTTACTTTCAAAATTTGTTTTAAGCAGACCACCTCTGTATAAATATATTTCGCCTTTGTTTATTTCTGCTTTCCCGGTAGCTATCCAAAATTCTTTTTCCCCTTCCTTAACCCTGAGATAGACATATCTGGCAGTTGGAAGTACCTCTTCTACCATAACTTTATGCAACTCATTGCCAACTTCGGCTGTTGGGTTTGGAATTACACGCGTTGCGGGGTCTGGAGTAAAAATGCCATTGCTCTCCGGATTGCCTTTATCTGAGGATGGTGAAATTACCTTTGGCCCATTATTGCAGGCCATAGTGCATGCTAATAGGGGTATGATGAAAAAGTAAGAGTTGAATTTTTGTGTCATCACCTGTTTTTTTGTTTGCTATTTAAACGTTGGACTATTCTTGCATATATGTTATAATTATTATCAATTTCAGTAATGGCCATCTCACCTGAAATACTGAATAACAAATTCCTGCTAATGTTATAGGACAGATTCGTGCCTATATAGTGTTGCAGGAATGTGTCTATCATACTGTAATAATTATAATCTACAAATCTATAATAAAAGTCGGCATATAACTTGTTTTTAAAAATATCCCTTGAATATCTTATGGAGCCAATATTGCTTAACAGATAGTTAGGTTTATTTCTGTTATAAGATGGTGATAATCTCCCTTCAATGTTTGGGATACGCATCCAGGTTATATATCCATAAAGGTTGTCTGATTTGTTCTGTTCATCGCTTCGGAACCGTCTGGCATAATTGAAACCAGCCGAGATCGTATGCCTGAAAATTAGATTTACTATTGTTTTTATAGCCTGTTAAATTTTAATTGTCAAGCGGTTTAACTTAATATGTAAAAACACCTGGCTTAACCAGAAATTTGGCTGTTTATCTATTTGGGTCCAGTAGAGCCCTAAATATATGAACAGGGATGCCCTTATATGTGGTGGTTTTATCTAAGTGCATCCCATTATTAAGAGCTACTTTTTGTGACCCAATATTGTCTATATGTATTATTGAAATTATGGATTCTGCCAGTTGGTGTTCCAGGGCATAAGCCTTACACTTTTTTGCAGCCTCAGTGGCGTATCCTTTTTTCCAGTATTCGGGTAAAATAGAATATCCTATTTCTAATTCCTGAATTTCATCCACCGTTTGTATCAGAAGACCGCACATACCCACTAATTGATGACTGTCTTTGCTTATTAATGCATTAAGTCCGCCTAAATTTTTTTCATATCTGGTAAAAACTTTAGTAAACCAATTCTGGCAGGCTACTTCCGGTTCAAAGATCTCTCCTGCAAAATATTGTGAACTTAAGGGTTCCTGGTGGAATGGTAGCCAGGCTTTAAAATCTGTCTTCGATACGTTACGGAAAATAAGCCGATTACTTTCCTCCCCTTCAAGAAGTAAGTCCATTTTCTACTTTTTACATTCTTATAAACGCAATGCGATCACCAATTTCCAAAGAATATTGTTTTCGCTGTCCGGCATTAAGTTCCAGCACATATTGAACCGGGACTTCTGAGGACAGGCCTGTCTCATCCATTGGTTGCGCATTTTCCTTAAAACTTGCAATCCTAAGCTTGTCATCTATAAAAATAAGGTCGAGTGGTATTTTGGTGTTTTTCATATAAAATGAATGAAAAAGCACATCGGGAAAAATAAAAAACATCCCCTGATCCAATTCCATGGATTCGCGATACATAAGGCCCGTCTGGGTCTCATAATCAGATTCCGCAATTTCTATATTGTATTTTACGAGTACAGAGTCTGACTGTTCCTTGTAGATGGTGAGTTCGCCCTCTTTTGTAAATGTTATAGGCTCAGTTTTAATTATCTTTTTCTGGTCTTCCTTGCAGCCACCAAGCATTATGAAGGCTAAAATCAGGAAAATAGCATAAAATTTGAGCGTTTTCATCTTAGCATATGTTAACTCGATATTCACTAGGCAGTAATGCTTTTTCTTCTGAACATAAAATAAAACCCAACAAGAATAAAAGGAATACTTAACCATTGGCCGGTTGATAATAACCCTAATGATTCTTCAAATCCACCCTGACTTTTCTTTACAAATTCTACAAAGAACCGAATGGTCCAAAGGAGTACCAGGAATAAACCAAATAAAAACCCGGGCTGATTCTTTTTGTCGGTTTTCCAGTAGAAGTAATACAGAATTAGAAAAACAAATATATAAGCGACACCCTCATACAATTGAGCAGGATGTCTAAAAGGAATAGCGCTGAAATAGTCCGCAAATTTTGGATTATTTTCCAATGCAGCATAGGCCGCATTAACAGAATTTTCTTTAGTAATTTGCACTGCGGATGCAGCTGGCATATCATCTGAATCGCGCACAAATTTAGTGGCAAAAACAAAGTTTTCATCCGTTATTTTACCATTTATCTCCGAGTTAAAGAAATTGCCTAGTCGTACGAAAAATGCCCCAATAGCAACAGTAATAACGACCCTGTCTAAAACCCAAAGCATTTTAAGGTCCTTGTATTTTCTGCTTAAAAGATACATGCCGATAATAATACCAATTGCGGCACCATGGCTTGCAAGACCGGTAAAACCAGTAAATTCATAGCCATTAATAATACCGAATAGTGTACTTCCGGCTCGCTCTTTTATTGGAAGCAGAATCTCTACAAAATGATTTTTGTAATAGGGCCAGTCATAAAAAAAGACATGTCCCAGGCGCGCACCAAGCATTGTTGAAAGTACAGTGTAAATAAAAAGGGAATCTAGTTGCTCGATGGATTTTTTTTCATTTAAAAAAATCTTTTTCATAATATACCAACCGAGGGCAAAGGCTACTATCCAAGAAAGATTGTAGTATTTAATTTGCAATACACCAATCTGAAAAAGGGTGCCGTCCGGATTCCAGGTAAAACCTAAAAAATACATAGTGAAGATATTAAGCGGCTAAGATAAGAAAATTGAACAGAGACCAAAGGTAAAATACAGCTTAACTTTCCTTCGTTTTTTTGGCAATTATTACGTGGATTTAAGATTTAAATAAAATTCTGATTATATCTGCGATTAGCAGCTCAGGGTAAGGGATCATATCCTTTTCCACCCCAGGGATTACAACTAAAAATTCGCTTTATGGCTAACCAACCTCCTTTAAAAAGGCCATGTTTTTTTAACGCCTCAAGGGTATACTGAGAGCATGTTGGGCTATATCTGCAACTGGAAGGAGTTAAAGGTGAAATTACCAACTGGTAGAACCTGACCAGGAGTACAAAGGGAGCAATTAGAATTTTTTTCACCTCGAGGAATATTATATAAACACTAATTTTAGTCGTAATTAGTTATAGGAATTACATTAAAGTCAACCCGAAAGTAGTAACCCAATAGCTACTGCAATTTAGGAGGAGACGTTGAATGTTGTTCCCTCTTTGCTGTCTTTTAACTGAATACCAAGGGCTGCCAATTGGTCCCTGATTTTATCAGATGTTCCAAAATCTTTGTTGGCACGTGCTTCATTTCGCAATTGAATAAGTAATTCAACGACACCCGATAACTTTTCTGAATCCCTTCCGCTATCACTATTATTTTCCAGGCCAAGAACATCAAATACAAAACTATTCATGGTCTCGATAAGAATTTTTTTATCATCTGCGGAAAGCTGTTCTTTTCCTTCTTTTATGAGGTTGATATGTTTAACCCCTTCAAAAAGGTTTGCAATAAGAATTGGGGTATTAAAATCGTCATTCATTGCATCATAACACTTTTGCCTCCACGCCTTAATGTCGAAATCTGAATTTGTACCGGTATTTAATCCGTCCAGACCTGTAATTGCCTCCATAAGCCTTTGATACCCCTTTTCTGAGGCAAGGAGGGCTTCGTTACTTAAATCCAGAATACTGGTATAATGTGCCTGCATCATAAAAAAACGTACAACAGACGGTGAAAATGCTTTGCTGAGTATGCTATTACTACCGCTAAAGATCTCCTTCGGGAGAATATTATTCCCGGTAGATTTTGCCATTTTTTTACCATTTAGGGTAAGCATATTGGCATGCAACCAATATTTAACAGGAGGTTGTCCATTGCTTGCCTCAGCCTGTGCAATTTCACATTCGTGATGAGGAAATTTCAGATCCATTCCACCTCCGTGTATGTCAAAATTCTCACCAAGATATTTTGTGCTCATTGCCGTGCATTCAAGATGCCAGCCCGGAAAACCATCTCCCCATGGGGATGGCCATCGCATAATATGTTGTGGTTCAGCCTTTTTCCACAAGGCAAAATCCTGAGGACTTTTCTTATCGCCCTGAGCTGTAAGTTCCCTTGTATTTGAGATCATATCTTCCAGCTTTCTGCCACTCAGCTTGCCATATTCATAATCTTCATTGAACTTCTTAACATCAAAGTAGACAGAATCGTTAATTTCATAGGCATAACCTTTTTTAAGGATATCCTTAATGATCTCTATTTGCTCTATAATATGGCCTGTTGCTGTTGGTTCAATACTAGGAGGTAAAAAGTTAAATTTCTGAAGGATATTGTGAAAATCCACGGTATAGCGCTGCACAACCTCCATAGGCTCTATTTGCTCCAACCGTGCCTTTTTGGCAATTTTGTCTTCCCCTTCATCAGCATCGTCTTCCAAATGGCCTGCATCTGTAATATTCCTTACATAACGCACCTTGTATCCCAAATGCCTGAGGTATCGGAAGATCATATCAAACGACATAAAAGTTCGGCAGTTTCCCAGATGCACATTGCTGTATACCGTGGGGCCACATACATACATACCTATGTGCCCTTCATTAATAGGTTCGAATACTTCTTTGGTACTGGAAAGGGAATTATAGACTTTAAGGTGTTGTGTTTTATATAATTGCATTCTTGCTATAAACAATTAGAAATTGGTCTCCAGATTGATATAGTCCAGGAATTCACGTCTTGTACTTTCCTCTTTGAATTTACCGCCGTATTCCGCCGTGACGGTGCTGCTGTCTACATCTCTTATACCACGTGAATTCACACACAAATGCTTAGCATCTATCACACAGGCAACATCATCTGTGCCCAATACTTTCTGTAATTCTTTTACAATTTGGATATTCAGGCGTTCCTGTACCTGAGGGCGTTTGGCGTAATAATCAACCACTCTGTTCATTTTCGAGAGACCAACTACGGTACCCTTAGAAATGTATGCTATATGTGCTTTTCCGACAATAGGTAGAAGATGATGTTCACAGGTAGAATAAACGGTTATATTTTTTTCCACCAACATCTCACCATATTTGTATTTATTATCAAACGTTGAGGATTTTGGTTTTCTCTTTGGCTGTAACCCACCAAAGATTTCCTTTACATACATTTTTGCTACCCTGTCTGGGGTGCCACTTAAGCTATCGTCCTCCAGGTCGAGGCCGAGCGTAAGCATAATTTCCCTGACATTTTCGCGAATGCGTTTAATTTTTTCTTCCTCGCTCAATACAAATGCGTCTTTTCTCATTGGGGTAACTTCAGATGAGGATACATGGTCGTTTCCCAAGTCCTCAAAACGTTCTTCCAATGTTCTGTCTAATTTCATCTGAATACCTGTTTTTGGAAAGGCAAAGATATACATAATATGGCACTTTATACTATGTTTAGGGCTATACACAACATAAATTAGTGTTAAGCAGAAGTACTGTGTATTTTTATAAATTCCAAATCGTATGCCTGTAAATGAGAGCTAAAAGGTTAATATTCTGGTTTTTAACAATTGTAGGAACCTATCCTCTTATGGCTCAGGTGTCCGCTGATTGCGGTAATGCCGTGCCCATATGCAATAATACTCCGGTTAACGGGGGTACTCAGGGATATGGTATTGATGATTTCAACGGAGCCACAACAAGCGGTTGCCTTGAACAAACATTAACTGGTTCAATAGAGTCTAATTCTGCATGGTATCGTTTTCGAACAGGGGCATCGGGGCAGTTAGGATTCAATATAGGTTTTGATGCCTCTGAGGATTGGGATTTTGCCTTATACCGGGCTACAGATTGTAGTAGTTTGGGAGACCCCATCCGCTGTAACTTCTTTGATAACAGTGATGAGGAAACATTTATGGGAGTAGGGGAAGACCCAGGCGGAAACACCAGTACCGTGCTTTATGAAGATTGGTTACAGGTAATGCCCGGAGAGGATTACTATTTATTGATCAATAACTATAGCAACATTAATTCGGGTTTTTCAATACAGTTTTCTGGAGATATTTTTACAACCAACCCATTTGATGCGCTGGATTGTTCCATTATAAATAATCTCCTGGGACCTCCGTTGGCCGCATGCGATAATGAGAATGTTATCCTGGATGGAACCACATCCAATGCTGTAAGTTATACCTGGTATAGTGACACAGGATCAGGTTTTCAACCAATAACAGGTGAAACCGGTCCAACGCTGCAAGTAACGGTATCTGCCATGTACAGAGTGGAAGTGATTACAACGACCATGACTAATATAATAAGCGATGTTCAGGTGGCTTTTAATGCATCACCTATTACAAATCCGGTCACAGATGAAATAGTTTGTTCAGAATCTGTGGTATTTGATTTAACTCAAAAGGATAGTCAGGCCCTGGGTACTCAAGATCCTGCAGCTTTCATGATTACCTACCATAGTTCACTAAATGACGCACATCTTGGCGTAAATTCATTAACATCACCATATCCGTTAAGTATAGGAACTGAATCCGTTTATGTTCGCACCACCTCATTTGCAAATCCGCGATGTTATGACGCTTCCGAACAGTTTCAGCTAAGTGTTGTGGAAACACCGGTTTTAAACTTTTCCACCGAGATTTTTATATGTGAAGATTCAGCAGGTGTAGTCATTGGTGAAACAACACCTAACTCCCAATATACTTATTCCTGGGATACAGGAGAATCAACTCCCAGTATCACGGTCTCGCAAGCAGGAAATTATTCCTTAACGGTTACTAATAATCAATTGGGACAATCCTGTTCAACATCCGGTTTAATTACAGTAGTTGTGTCTGAAACTCCGGTAATAACGGATGTTCTTATTGATGACCTTCAAAACAATAATACGGTAGAAGTTATCACAGACGTGATAGGTAGCTTTGAATATCAAATAGACAATGATCCATTTCAGTCAGGCAATATCTTTACCAATGTGCCGCCAGGAGTGCATACAGTTACAATTAATGATCTTAATGGTTGTGGTTCTGTAACAGAGACTATTACTGTAGTAGGATTCCCTAGTTTTTTTACGCCTAATGGTGATGGAACCAATGATTATTGGCATATTTTGGGAGTATCCAACCTGGAAAATCCTATTGTTTATGTATATGATAGATACGGCAAGCTCTTAAAACAGTTAGATGATAGCACACTGGGTTGGGACGGTACTTTTAATGGCAGGGAATTGCCATCTGCAGATTATTGGTTTAAACTCATATATACAGATTTACAAGGCCAGCTTGTTGAGGCCAAGTATATAAATAATCATTTTGCATTGAAAAGATAAAAGTTTGCATTTATAACGGTCCGTTGTTTATTGATAAAGTGCAGAATAACTTCCGCAAAATATACTAAATTTCAGCCCTGAGAGTTATAGTATTGATTATTTATATAATGTTAGCCCCTTAATCTATGCGAACACTCGTTAGCTCCCTGTGCTGCACGCTCCTTTTTTCTATTGGAGTTATGGCGCAGAACTCTGCAGATTGCCGAAGTGCCATCCCTGTTTGTGCCGATGCGCCAATCCTATCATTTACTGATGACCTTGGTGATGTTGACGATTTTGATCCTGATGAAATAAGACAAAGTGGTTGTTTGGAAAAAGGGAGTGTTGGTTCTGCAAATATTGAAAACAATACATCCTGGTATGTCTTCAGGGCAGGGACAGACGGTCAGATTGGTTTTGATATAGAAGCATTACCAGCCTTGGGTACCACAATAACCTCAGAATATGATTTTGCATTGTATGGACCAGATACAGATTGTGCCGATATAAGTAATGGAACGGCGCAACCCATTAGATGCAATTACGAAGTAAATAGTACAAACTTTACCGGAGTAGGGGTTAACCCTGAAAATGGTCAGGAAGGGGCGCCACCTTTAACCGCCAACCAAAATACTTATGATGAATGGATAGACATTACGGCCGGAGAAGTCTATTACCTTCTGATCAACAATTTTAATACTAATTTTGATGGAAATCCTGAACCTTTTTCGTTGACCTTTACCGGCAGTTCTGTGGATGCAGATCAGAATACAGCGCTTGACTGTACGCTTAGGGATGAATTTTTAGGGCTGGATATTATTGCCTGTGAAGGTGATCCTGATATTACTTTAACCGCATTGAATTCGCCGGCCGGGCCCGATATTGCCACGGTCACCTGGACAGTCGATTACGATGATGACGGAACTATAGATGCAACTCTTCTGGGCACAGGCCCACTTGGTGCAGAGTTAATAGTGAGCAGCCCAACCTCAGGAAGGTACTTTGCTTCAATATTAACGACACTTGCCACTACTATAACAGATGATATTTTAATTACATATTATGGAATTCCGGTTTTGTTACCGGACCCGGATGGGATAGTCATTTTAGACGACTTATCTGACAGTAATAATGTGGAGTTTTTTGTTGATGGCGATGGAGATTATGAGTATGCCATAAACGGTGGGGAATTTCAGGATGAATCTGTATTTCTGGATGTCCCTCCAGGGTTTAATACTGTAATAATAAATGATAAGAATGGATGTGGAACCTCAGAGCCCATTGAATTTTTGGTAGTGGGATATCCTAAGTTTTTTACACCCAACGGAGATGGTATTCACGATGCATGGAATATTAAGGGAATTGAGACACTTACAGATCCCGTAGTTTTTATTTTTGACCGTTATGGCAAATTATTAAAACAACTAGACCAAAGTACAATAGGGTGGGACGGGACTTTTAACGGCCGGCCCATGCCCTCATCCGATTATTGGTTCCGCCTTGAGTACGCACGTGATGAAGACGGTGTGCAGGTGGCCAATACCGTTCGAACTCATTTTTCACTTGTGAGATAAAAAAAGCCCTGAAGTAATTCAGGGCTTTTTTCTTTATTATTTGAGTTTAGAAATTAATGGTGTACCCAAAGCTATAGTTATTCATAATACCATTTACACTTGTCGGCGTTGATATTCCCACATCTGCAAGTTGAACATTAGAATCTCGCTCAGACCTGCTATACGTAAAGTCTAATCTGCTGCCTCCGAAGTTATAACCTATACCGGCCGAAAACCCATTTAAATCGCTTATGGTAATTCTATTTGCATAAGGACTTTGTTCGTAACGATATCCACCACGCAGGCTTAATTGTTTTATACGGTATTCGCCACCAACTCTAAAAGTAGAAACCGCCCTAAGTTCTCTGCCAATCTGTGAATTAACGGTAGAAAAACTAGCATCTGATGTAGGTCGTAATTCGGCATTAGACATGTCCTGATAACTGTAATCAAAACTTAAAAGGCCATTGGGGCCAAACACAAGTGCCATACTTCCATTAAACTTGCCGGGAGTCTTTATTTTATACCTTGGGAAAAGATTGATAATGTTGAAATCTATAAATCTTATATCCGGATTTTTAACAGGAGAATCCGAATTAATTCTTTGTGATAAATCATCTGTTAAATCATACCAGGTAGCGGATTGATAACTTCCTCCAAGTCTTACATATTTATTCAATTTTGCAATTAACCCCAGGTTGAATGAAAACGCGTTACCTCTCGACACAAGCAGGTTGTCAAAATTAATAGATCGAATTTCTGAAGCTGCATCAAAACCGCTCTCACTTAACTGAGTGTATTTCTCATAATAAATACTATGAAAATTCAGTGAAGCTCCCATATATAGAAAATCCTTGTATTGAGTGCCAAAATTCATAGTGAACTTGCTGTTATACCCTCTTGTCGATTGTAAAAATTCCTGATTTACGTTGTTGTATTCCGCATTTGATATGTATTCGGTATTGTTGTCATCATCAATATCTACCGGATCAATTACCCCGGACTGAAAACCTAAAAATGCCTGCTGTGGTCCAAAACCAAGACTACTCCCTATATCAAGATAGGCTTCTTCAATCAACTCACCATCCTGCACAAACAAAGGTCCTAAGGGCTGACCCTGGGCATAGGCAAGAAAGTAATTGTCTATACCTTCATTACCATTCCCGGAGGCAAAAAACTGATTGCTAAAATTATTTACCAGATCATAGTTAAAAGCTAAGGAGTATTTCCTCCAATCAGAATTTTTATCGTAATTTTTAAATACCATAACACCCCCTACCTGATTAATTTTAAATGAATTGAGTCGGGTATTGTTGGTTGTCCCAAAATAAGTCGCATCGTTATTGCGATTGTAGTTTGTTCCGGTCATCGTAAACTGACTATTATTGAAAACCGCTGATCCTGCTGAATTGATATTCAATGCCGAAAGATCACCCCCAAGAGCTCCAAAAGCCCCGCTTAAACCCTGAAAGCGTGTTGTTCCATGAGTGTTTTCAATACTATATCTGAGTACGTCGTCAATATTCTGTGCACTTACAGTACCACATATCAATACCAGGATGAAAAATATATTTCTTTTCATTTTATAAAAATTTAATTCTACTGATTTTTGGAATTATTGTCTGCCGCCCCTGCTTCCTGAAGATCTTGAAGATCCTCCAGAACTTCTCATGCCACCACCGGAACTTCGCGAACCACCACCAGAACTTCTCATGCTGCCAGAAGATCTTGAAGACCCGCCGGAACTTCGATAGCCACTTGAACTTCTGGATCCTCCAGAACTTCTATAACCAGATGAACTTCTGGACCCCGAACTTCTATAACCAGATGAACTTCTGGATCCTGAACTTCTTCCGGAATTATAGCCGGAGGTTCTCGGAATAGAGGATGACGACCTGGAATAAGCAGAACTTCTTTGAGTGGAAGTTCCATAAGCCCTTCTTGCCGTATTTGAACTACTGGTAGTCCCTCTGTTATATCTGCTGGTTCCCTGAGGATATCTTCTGTACGTATTGCCGTTTCGTGCGCTACTTGAATATCCCGGAACAGATCGGGTACTTCTACTGGATCTGTATGCCCTGTTTCTATTTATAGCATCAGCACTAACTGTTCTTCTTGCTGTTGTGCCTGATCTACTTCTTGCCGTTGTGCCTGATCTATTTACACTGGAACTTCGTGCTGAGGAAGAAGTTCTGGTTGTGCCAGATCTTCCAACATTGGATCTGGAACTGGAAGCTGTTCTTCCATTTCCTGATGTTGCACTCGATCTTCCTCTGCCTGATGTGAGATTAGATCTACCTCTTAATGAATTTGAAGTTAAAGCATTATTATAATTATTGCCGTAATAACCTCTTCTGCCATTGGTGTATGAAGCTCTTCCATAACCATAGTAAGGATAACCATAACCATAACCGGGATAGCCCCAGCCATAACCGGGATAGCCCCAGCCCCAGCCTGGATAGCCCCAGCCCCAACCGGCACCCCAGCCCCAGCCTGGATAGCCCCAATAACCTCCATATCCATAGTAAGGATATCCGTAATAACCACCCCAGCCCCAGCCAAAGCCTATACCAATGCCAACACCACCCCAGCCCCAACCGGCGCCGTTGTAGTTATTGATGGTGACATTGGATGGATTATCACCCCATCCGGCATATCCGTCATAATCATTATAGCCCTCGTAATAATTTCCTTGGGGTACAGGAACAAGACTGTCATTTACAACATCTCCTCCATAATAGTCATCTGCATCCGTAAAGACTTCATCCTCCATGAATTCATCTATCTGATCTGCTTTCTGGCCAAAATAATCACCGTAAATTCCATCACCCTGCTGTTGTTTAGGCTGTTGTTTTTGCTTTGTATAGACCTTTTGGGTCCCTTCAGCATAGATACCATCTTTGTCATAATAGGAAGCCTCCTGATAGGAACCACAGGAAACCAATAATATGCCTGCAACAAGGAGTGTTGCAGTCATTATTAATTTAGGTAGGGGTAGAGATTGTATCATCGCTTTAAATTTATATTGTTGAACATTCTAAAAATAGTTAGTTTTACCGAACTATTTTGATAATAAGATCACAAGATTTGTGCCAAAGTATATTTGATGGGAAAAAATTTAACTAAAAGAAGCGAGGATTATTCCAAATGGTATAATGAACTCGTGATCAAGGCTGATATGGCCGAAAATTCAGGTGTTAGGGGATGTATGGTAATAAAACCTTATGGTTTTGCCATATGGGAAAAAATACAGGCGGGCCTGGACAAGATGTTCAAAGATACCGGGCATCAGAATGCCTATTTCCCGTTGTTTATCCCAAAATCATATCTGAGTAAAGAAGCCAGTCACGTTGAAGGATTTGCAAAGGAATGTGCGGTAGTCACCCATTACAGGCTTAAAAGTGCAGAAGACGGTAGCGGTCTTATTGTGGATGAAGACGCTAAACTGGAAGAAGAACTTATTGTAAGGCCAACTTCTGAGACTATTATCTGGGATACATATAGAAAGTGGATTCAGTCCTATAGGGATCTTCCGCTCTTAATTAATCAATGGGCTAATGTGGTACGATGGGAAATGAGAACACGCTTGTTCCTTCGCACCACTGAATTCCTCTGGCAGGAAGGTCACACGGCTCATGAGACTGAACAGGAGGCAATAGAAGAATCTGAATTGATCCTGAATATCTATGCGGATTTCGCTGAAAATCATATGGCCGTACCGGTGATCAAGGGAACAAAAACGGAAAGTGAACGCTTTGCGGGAGCAATAGAAACCTATTGTATAGAAGCCTTAATGCAGGACGGAAAGGCATTACAAGCTGGAACATCACATTTTTTGGGTCAGAACTTTGCCAAAGCTTTTGATGTAAAGTTTGCAACGAGAGAAGGAAAACAAGAATATGTATGGGCCACATCCTGGGGTGTTTCTACACGCCTGATGGGTGCTCTTATTATGACACATAGTGATGATAATGGTCTTGTTTTACCTCCTAAACTGGCCCCTATACAGGTGGTTATAGTGCCCATATACAAAGGTCTGGAACAATTAGATGCTATCTCCGAAAGAGTAAATCCCTTGGTTAAAGAATTGCAAAATAAAGGGATATCTGTAAAATACGACAAGCGCGATACCCATAAACCCGGATTTAAATTTAATGAATATGAATTAAAAGGAGTGCCCGTCAGAATTGCTGTTGGGCAGCGTGATATGGAGAATGGAACTTATGAATTGGCACGCCGGGATACCCTGGAAAAAGAAACTGTGGAAGCAGACGGGGTAGTTGCAAAAATTGAGTTTTTACTCGAGGACATACAGCGAAATATATTTGAGAAAGCCCTGAATTACAGGGAGGAACACATTACCGAAGTTGATGGGTATGAAGAATTTAAAAGGGTTTTAGAGCAAAAAGGAGGCTTCATTTCAGCACATTGGGATGGTACTTCGGCTACGGAAGATAAGATAAAAGAAGAAACAAAAGCAACGATTAGATGTATAGCATTAGATGCCATTGAGGAAGCTGGTAGCTGCATGGTTACCGGAAAACCTTCTTCAAAAAGGGTGCTCTTTGCCAAGGCATATTAAGTGTAGTCAAAAAAATATATAATGGAGTTGGTATAGTAAAAAATAATTGTATTTTTGCATCCGCAATTATGCGATCTAAAGGCCCGTTCGTCTAGGGGTTAGGACGCCAGGTTTTCATCCTGGTAACAGGGGTTCGATTCCCCTACGGGCTACAAAGAATACTGAAATATTGAAATGTGATTAATGAGGACATGTTGAATAATGCATGTTTCATTTATTACTTGAACGTTTAAAAAAATATTAATGGCCCGTTCGTCTAGGGGTTAGGACGCCAGGTTTTCATCCTGGTAACAGGGGTTCGATTCCCCTACGGGCTACAAAAAAAATATGAAGCCCGAATAAACAAAATTTAAAAAAAGATGGCAAATCACAAGTCGGCATTAAAGAGAATCAGAAGAAATGAAGTTGTGCGATTACGTAACAGATATCAGCACAAAACCACAAGAAACGCAATTAAAAAATTGAGGAGTGAAACCGACAAAAAAGCGGCGGAATCACTTTTGCCAACTGTGGTGAGCATGATAGATAAACTTGCTAAACGCAATATTATACATGCAAATAAGGCGGCTAATTTAAAAAGTAAACTTACAAAGCATATTGCTGCCATATAAGTATTGGAAAAACCTATTAAAGCCCTTGCCTAACGGTTAGGGCTTTTTTTATGGTTTTTTTAATGGTGTAATTGTTATTTAAAAAGTGATTGCTTTTCCTGGTCATTATAAAGGGTAGTGGCAATAGCGAAATAGAAATCTACTAAGAAATGATCCCTTTTTATCTTTGCGGTACTTATTCCAAATAAAAAATCCCAATGATCAAGAACCATTGGGATTTACTTTTTTATGGGATTTTTTTACTGGCTCATCGTCAATAAAAACTCCTCATTATTTTTGGTCTGCTTAATGCGTTGCTCCATGAATTCCATAGCCTCAACCGGATTCATGTCAGCGAGATATTTCCGCATTATCCACATACGTTGAATTGTATTTTCATCCAATAAAAGATCATCTCTTCTTGTAGAAGAAGTTACAAGGTCTATAGCAGGGAAGATTCTTCGGTTACTTATTCGCCTGTCTAATTGTAATTCCATATTACCGGTACCTTTGAATTCCTCAAAAATAACCTCATCCATCTTAGATCCTGTTTCCGTAAGGGCTGTTGCAATGATAGATAACGAACCACCGTTTTCAATATTACGCGCTGCTCCAAAAAAGCGTTTTGGTTTGTGCAGGGCATTCGCATCCACACCACCACTGAGAACTTTACCGGAAGCAGGTTGAACAGTATTGTATGCTCTTGCAAGACGTG
>CAJQNH010000177.1 GCA_905479615.1 uncultured Eudoraea sp. | reverse complement strand
TCGGTTACATCTTTTGGAAATCCATTGGTAATAAAAAGATCCTGCCAGCCGTCATTGTCGTAATCGGCAAAAAGAGGTGCCCAACTCCAATCCGTTTCCTGGATCCCGGCAAACATACCTGTGTCTCCAAATATTGGTAGCCCGGTTTCCGGATTTATACCAAGATTTAATTGTAGTGTATTTCTGGTATACTGGGATGCGTAGTTATATTTTTTAGTAAAAATTTCTTTCTGATAACTACTGGGCCCCTGGAATAACTTCTTTCGCTTGTTGTAATAAGGCTGCATTTCTGAAGTAAAAATATCCATATGCCCGTTATTGTTCACATCAGCAATATCGCTACCCATTGAAGAAAGGCTAAAATGCTTAAATATATCCCCGGCCCTGTTGGTGTAGGTACCATTCTGATTATTGATATAAATCAGATCATTACTCAGGAAATCATTCGCCACATAGATGTCCATCCATCCATCTTCATTAAAATCGTGAATTAGCGTACTATGACTATATCCGTGAAAGCGAATCCCGGCTTCTTCTGATACATCTTTAAATACCGGGTGATCCATATTATCATTCCAGTCATTTTTATAGAGCCTGTCGCGACTAAGGGAGGTGCCGTCGTCTTCTAACGGACTAAACTGACTTGGGTTTATTCCTTCAATCCTGTTCACTCCAATAAAAAGATCCAGGTCGCCATCGTTATCATAGTCAAAAAATTGTGCATGAGAAGAATAAGTGGAGTCTGCAATTCCGTAATCCCCGGCCATTTCTTTAAATAGGGGAGTACCACTCTCGTTATTACCAAGATTGATGTATAAGAGGTTCCTTCTTCTGTCCGGGTTTTTGTAAAATGTGTTACAAACGTAAATATCCTGTTTCCCGTCAAGGTTAATGTCTACAATAGACACCCCTGAAGACCATAGCAGAGAATCTGGTTTATTTATTCCAGCTTCTAGGGAGACATCCCTAAATTTTAATTGTCCTTTATTAAGGAACAAGCTATTATCTACCTGATTGCCTGTAAGGAAAATTTCGTCTAAACCATCACCATCCAGATCTCCCAGTGCAATACCGGAGCCGTTGTAGACAAATTCATTATCGAGGATATTTATAGAATCATTTTCCGTCAATTGATTGGTAAAATCCAGTCCTGAATTTTGAGGAGGAACACTTTGGAAAAGAACCGTATTTTTTTCTGAGTTATCGCAGCCGGTAATTAGCATTAAGACCGAGCCAATTGCCGCTATAACAATTTTCATTTTCATTGGGTTGTTAGTTTAAATCAACATACAAAAATGCAAGAACCATGTCACATGAACAAATAAAAAGGCCGCTTTTCAGCGGCCTTTTAAAAAATATGCTTAATATAATATTAATACCCGGGATTCTGACCTAAAACATCAGTGCCTTGAATATCTATTTGTGCTTGTGGAATTGGATATAGCTCACTTTTACCGGCAGTAAAACTTGCACCGCCAAATTTGGTAATAAGGAATTGTCCTTCGTAAGCTAAATAAGTATTTAAAGTTTCAGCAGCAATACCCCAACGAACCAAGTCAAAGAAACGGTGACCTTCTCCTGAGAGTTCAAGCTTTCTTTCAAAACGAACTGCTGTTCTTGCAGCATCCTGAGAAGCAAAGTCCCCTGCTACATATTCAGAGATATTGTAGTTTGCGGCATCTGTACCATCTGGATTTTTAACCCAAAACTCAGAAAGCGCAGCTCTACGTCGTACCTGGTTTACATAGTCTAATGCCTTTACAAGTGATCCTGCTTCAACTTCAGCTTCAGCTGCCATCAGCAATACATCAGCATAACGTATAATAGTATAATTCATGGTGGCATAACCACGTGTCCATGAGCTACCATCTGTAAACGTATTCTCCTGTGATTTGTAATAGATGTATTTCTTAGGAGAGTAAGGGCCTGCATATGGGAAACTTCTAATCCAGGCAGAACCGGGATGAGCTATCCAATCTAAATAAGGAATGGTTTTTCTACCTATTGAATGATCAATCCTAGGATCTAACAGTCCTGAATCAGGCACAAAAGTAGCTTCATCGTTTCCGTTTACAACTACGTGAAAGAATGAATTTTCAACTGCATTGGCCGGATCATTATAAGATTCATCTAATAAAGGTAAACCATTTGGCTGCGTTCTAAAAGCGTTAGCCAATGATAAACTTGGTTGAAAGAATCCACAACAGTTACCAGGACCATCAGGGCCGGTGTTGTATGGATAGTTTAAATCATCAAAAGCATTTGCATTTTGAACACTTCCCGTATTATTGGCAGATTCAACATCCATTACAGATTCTGCATGGTTGTCATTTTCCGCATTATATATTGAAGCATAATCATCTAACAAAGCATACTTTAAACCATTGGAAGTAACTCCATTGGCAATTGCATCATCAAACCAGGTTATAGCTTCTCCAAACTTCCCTTGAAATAATTTAGCTTTGCCCATGTAAGCTGCGGCGGCCCATTTATTTACCCGACCGGCATCGGTTACCTCAGGTAAATTATCATAAGCATATTGGAAATCTGCTTCTATTTGAGCCCAGGCAGTTCCCGAGTTAGCAACAAGAATAACTTCCTCTGAAGGTAAAGTTTCATCAAAAACGGGGATGCTACCGAAATGTTTTTGAAGATCAAAATAAAAATGACCACGTAACATCCGTGCTTCACCAGTAACTCTGGCCGCATCCGCAGGTATCAGAGCATCCGGGTTGGCAGTGACAGTTGCAAGCACTCTATTGGCCCTTGCAATTCCTTCAAAACGTCCACGCCAAAGGTTATTCAAATCCCCACTGGTAGGATCTGTTTCATAGCGTTG
Organism: uncultured Eudoraea sp.; assembly: GCA_905479615.1. GTDB lineage: Bacteria > Bacteroidota > Bacteroidia > Flavobacteriales > Flavobacteriaceae > Eudoraea. Next base: position 4,053 of record CAJQNH010000177.1, on the reverse strand, counting down.
GATAGGGTTAATACTGGAATAATCTCCGGCATCTGTTCCTTTATTGGCTTCTCCACCCATAATAGAACCGGTAATCCAATGGTTTGGTCCTTCAAACCTGTTTCCAAATACGCCATTCAATGCAGAATACGTCCCGATAAGAAGGGCTTCAATACCATCTGCTGTACCTAACTGGGCATCACCCAGCGAGCCAGCTGGTGGTACTTCTAAAAATTCATCGCTACATGAGATACCCAAAACCAGGGCACACATGGCTAAAACTCCGAATTGTTTAATCTTTTTAATTGTCATCATAACTTTTTTTTTCAAATATAATTAAAAATTTTTCATTATTTTTCATAATCAAGGTCTTAGAGTCCAATATTAACATTTATCATATAAGATGGTGTTACAGGATAGTTACCCACATCAACACCAAATGCTGTATCAACATCTCCACCAACAACTGGGTCCAATCCACTGTAACCAGTTATGGTCCAAATGTTATTCGCAGAAAGCCCTAGTTCAAATTTGCTAAGTGTATTGGAATCATTAACCAGTTGGCTAAAAGAGTACGTAAAAGCAAGCCTTTGAAGTCTTGCATAACTACCATCTTCTACATACCATGAATTAGCAGCTCCACTTGTACTTAGGTTAGATGCACTTTCCCAGATAGGAGCACCTGCATTGTTACCTAATTCAGGAGTCCATGATGAAAATGCGGCAACACCTTTTGCAGAACCTTCAAATGTTCCAAAGAAATCTCTATACCATTTAGACATATTAAATATTTCCAGGCCGGTAGACCAGTTCCAGAACATCTCCATCCTTAAATCCTTATATTTCAAATCTATAGTAGCACCACCGCTGTAATTTGCTACCGGATCGCCAAGATAGGTTCTGTCTTCCGGGGTAATTGCACCATCTCCGTCAACATCTCTATATTTAAATCTACCTACACCGGCCCCGACCTGTGAAGGAGAAGAAGCAACATCTGCTGCACTTTCAAAGTAACCAATTACATCATAACCAAAAAAGGAAGATAATGGTTTTCCAACCTGGTTCCGTGTAGGATTTATTCCTCTAAAACCAGGGCCGTCTAAAAAGTCGATACCTGGTGCAAATTCTATTACTTCGTTTTTAAGGAAAGTATTATTCACTCCAAATTCAAAAGTAAAATCTTCTGAGAAATTTCCTCTCCATACCACACGCAAGTCAACTCCACGGTTAACCATAGAACCAACATTCCTGGATGGTGCACTGGCAAAGTTACCAGTTACGCCTGCCAAAGGCACAACGAATAAAAGATCTTCGGTGTCGCGTTTCCACCAGTCAAATTCAATATCTATATGATTGTCTATAATAGTTGCATCAAACCCAACGTTTGTAGTTGTACTTGTTTCCCATTTGGCATCCGGATTTCCTATACGGCTGGTAGCAAAACCTTCATCGGCACCGCTGCTTTGTCCTTGAATAGGGTAAAAGGTATTTCCTAAATTAGAAGCAGCCAAAGAAAACTGGTTAGCAGGAGCCACATTGTTAGAGTTACCCATTTGCCCCCAGCCTACACGAACTTTTAAATCCTGAAAAATGTTTTGGTTATCCATAAATGATTCGCCAATTATCCTCCAGGCGCCTGAGAAGGCAGGAAAGGTACCATATCTGTTGTTAGCGCCAAAGACAGAAGAACCATCTCGCCGAACAACCGCGGACACATAATATCTTTCGTCATAGTTGTATTGTACCTGACCAAACAATGAACTAAAATTAACACCTTGGTTTATAAAACTTTGAACCACAGGGCTCTGTACTGCAGAGAGGGTTACAAAATCTAAATCTGTAGAGAATGGGTTTATACCGGAACCTGAAATAGCTCTTCCCCGAGGTGCAGCTACCGGGGTATTTGTCCCTTCAATTGCCTCCTGACCTACTAAAACTTTTAATTTGTGCTTGTCGGCAATTAATTTCTCATAAGTAATGGTATTCGTAAATGTCCATGAGAAGCCATAAGCTGAATTTTCACTAAAAGAATAACTTGCCTGTGGCTCAGAATCTCCTAAATACCTGTAATTGTAATCTCTATTGTTATTATTAAAATAGAAACCACCTATACTACTTCTAAAGGTAAAACCCTCAAAAGGCTTGATCAGTGCATAAAAATTACCAATCGCACTTACGTTAAAATTCTGATCATCACCTCTGTCCTGTGCCAATCTTCGTACCGGGTTACGCGGGTTGTTAAAACCTGCGGCCCTGGTACTGGCATAGCTCCCAAAGTCATCAAATACAGGGATAATGGTTGGCATACGATAGGCTGAAAGTACTTCAGACTCATCATTTGCAATACCCTGCCCTCCGCTACCACCGGTTTGGCCTACAACTGAATTATAGGTAACCTGAAGGTTTTCACCAATACTTAACCAGGGTGCCAGATCAAACTCTGAATTGACACGGGCAGTATACCTGTCTTGCTTGTTTGCTAGAAGAATACCAGTTATGGACTGCATATTTAATCCTATATAGAAGCGACCATTCTCGTTTCCTCCATCAAAACCAAGGCTAATCCTGGTCTGTGGTGCTATCCTGGTAATTTCTCTATACCAGTTAGTTCCTGCAAGGTTTGGCCTTATTAAGAATACATTTTCAGGATCTGCTGCATAGTTCGCCTGAATCTGTGCCAGATTTATATCACTGGCAGAAACACCATTTTGGCCGTCTGCGTGCAGGTAATCAGGAAAAGTTGGCGTTGCATTAGAACCGTACTGAGGATGCGTATACTGTGGTTCAGTTCCATTAGCCGCAGCGTTATTTCTAAAGCCAATATGAGTGTAATTGGCCATATCCTGTGGATTCAACATTTCAGGAGACCCCGCTACATTAGGATCCGTTATCCCACTTTGAATATTAAGTGTAATATTTGTTTTACGATCTCCTCGGGCTCCTTGTTTTGTAGTATAAACAATTACGCCATTGGCCGCTCTTGCTCCATAAATGGATGCAGCAGCAGCATCTTTAAGTACTGTGGTAGTAGCAATATCGTCCGGACTTAAAAAATCTATAGATTGAATAGGTACCCCATCTACTACATATAGTGGCTGGTTTCCACCAAAACCACCATAACCACGAACCCTTACCTGGCTGGTTGTTCCCGGCTGGCCATTAGTGATTACTGTAACACCGGCAACCCTACCAGCTAATTGTTGTTCCACATTACCGGAAGGAATTGCTGCCAATTCCTCAGCCTTAACGATAGATACGGCTGCGGTGGTTTCTCTTTTTGACTCAGTGGTATACCCTGTTACTACAACTTCGTCTAATGCAAGTCCTTCTTCAAGAGTTGCATTTATTACACTGGAAGTTCCAACAGTCAATTCTGTAGAATTATAACCCGTGTAAGTAAACACCAGGACATCACCTGCGCTGGCCTGGATGGTATAATTTCCATCAAAATCTGCTGCGGCACCAGTTGTTGTTCCTTTAATTACCACATTAGCCCCAGGAAGCGGAACTCCGCTTGCATCTGTAATAGTTCCTGTGATGGTGGATTGAAAGGCTTCAATCGTTGTTACTGTTTCGAGACTTGTTGTTGGTGCTGCGAGAGCAAATGAACAAATAAGCCCCATAAGTAATGAAAAAATCTTGTTACCGGACCTGCTTTTTATAACAGTACAAGATTTTAACGAATGATAATCACTTTTTAGAATCATAATCGTTTGTTGTTTAGTTAGCTTTAATTAATTGATTTTCAAGATTTTAAGTAACAAATAATGCGAAAACGTTTGCGGCAAATGTTAAATAAACCCTTAATTTTGGGATAATAATAATAAAATTATGTGAATAATGTAATAAAAGGTGACACTATTTTATCAATTAGTTGTCAAATAATGAAATATTAGGAATTTGTTATATATATAAATTTAACATTTTGTTGTTTTTTATCAATTCGTGTAGACTACTGCTTTTTATTTTAATAAAACAATGCCTTTTGGTTAACCAAAAGGCATTGTTTACTACGCTACTCATGCTACCTTTCATTAAGGATCGCATAACAATGTATCGCTTCCCTTGATTTGC
>CAJQNH010000176.1 GCA_905479615.1 uncultured Eudoraea sp. | reverse complement strand
CTCTAATTTCTTCCAATGCATCCTGACCACTTTTACAGGTTACTACCTGATAGTTTTTGCCTTCCAGAAAAATGATATGGGGCTTTAACAAATCTATCTCATCATCTACCCAAAGGATTGTTATCTTGTTCATTTAGTCCTTATCTTTACGATTGAAAACCACAGCTATTTTGTCGAAATCAAACAAGCTTAAAATATTCAATGATCCAATTTACGGATTTATTAGAATTCCAAATGCACTAATTTTTAACCTGATAGCGGACCCATATTTTCAAAGGCTTCGGCGAATTTCCCAAATGGGACTTTCATATCTGGTTTATCCGGGCGCCCATCATACTCGTTTTCATCATGCATTGGGCAGTATGCATTTAATGCAGGAAGCTATACAACTACTTCGCTTTAAGGGGATTGAGGTTACAGATGAGGAAGCACAAGGATTACTATGCGCTATTTTATTGCATGATATTGGCCATGGACCTTTTTCACATGCCATGGAGCATAGTTTGGTAGAAGGAATAAATCATGAAGCAATTTCGTACTTATTTATGGAGGTGCTTAATCGCAAGTTTAACGGAAGTTTAACTTTAGGAATTGAAATTTTTAAAGGCAGTTATAGAAAAAAATTTCTGAATCAACTGGTCAGTAGTCAATTAGATATGGACCGATTAGACTATTTGAAGCGGGATAGTTTTTATACCGGTGTAGCAGAAGGAAATATAAATGCAGAGCGTCTAATAACCATGTTAAATGTCGTAGATGGCAAATTGGTTGTTGAGGAAAAAGGGATCTATTCCGTAGAGAAATTTTTAATGGCCCGAAGATTTATGTATTGGCAGGTATACCTTCATAAAACAGGATTAGTAGCTGAGCAATTGCTAATAAAAACGCTACAGAGGGCAAAGGAACTGGTTGATTTGAATTTTGAATTGGATTGTAGTTCGCCTCTTATGTTCTTTTTGAAAAACAAAATAGATAATACGAATTTTAATATAGAGGTTTTGGATCGTTTTGCAAGTCTTGACGATACTGATATATTGGCAGCGATTAAACAATGGCAGCACAGTACTGATTTTGTTTTGTCAAAACTTTGCGGGATGATTCTGAATCGAAGACTGCTGAATATTAGACTTAGAGACAGACCTGTAAAGGAAAATAAGTTTAAGAATCTTTTTGAGGATTTTAAGGCTAAGTTTAAGTTGAGTGATTCAGAAACTTCCTATTTTGTATTCCGGGGAATAATTGAGAATAAGGCATATAATCAACAGCGTCAGAACATCAATATTTTGCGTAGCAATGGCAAATTAATGGATGTTGCTAAAGCATCAGATCATTTAAATTTGACCGCCTTGTCGGAGACGGTAACAAAATATTATATCTGTTATCCTAAAGAGGATCTTTAGCTTTAAAATTCTGAATTTTGGTTCCCTCCAATTTCTTAAATGCGTTTTGAAAGTCTTAATTCGCTAGCTTACAGTAATTTATATAGATGTACCTGCTGCTATACCATTAATCAATTTTTCTTACTTTTGTCTGAATTCAAACATAGGGTTAAATTATTTAAAAATTTGAAATTTACAGCTAGTCAGATTGCAGGTATTTTGGAGGGGGAGATAGATGGCAACCCAGATGTCGCTGTGTATAAATTGGCTAAGATTGAAGAAGGAGAAATTGGTTCATTAACTTTTTTGGCTAATCCTAAATACACCTCTTTTATCTACAGCACCGAAGCATCCATTACCCTTGTAAATAAAGATTTTGTGCCAGAGCAGAAAATTTCTACAACGCTTATTAAGGTTGATGATGCCTATGAATCTTTTTCCAAATTATTAGAATATTACAATCAGGTTAAGAACAACAAAACGGGACTGGAGCGGCCAATATTTTTATCAGAATCTGCCAGCTATGGAGAAAATTTCTATTTAGGGGCTTTTTCATATTTGGGAAACAATGTAAAAATTGGTAATGATGTCAAAATTTACCCCAATGTTTATATAGGCGATAATGTGACAATAGCAGATGATGTTCTGATTTTTGCAGGTGCTAAAATATATTCAGAAACAATAATCGGAAAGGGATGTGTAATTCATAGTGGGGCTATTATTGGTGCAGATGGTTTTGGTTTTGCACCTAATTCAAATGGTGAATATAGCAAAGTACCTCAAACCGGGAATGTCATTCTGGGGGAGAATGTGGATGTTGGCGCAGGAACTACCATAGATAGGGCAACACTAGGATCAACTATTCTAAGAAATGGTGTAAAACTTGACAATCAAATTCAAATTGCACATAATGTTGAGATTGGAGAGCATACGGCTATAGCAGCTCAGACCGGTATAGCTGGGTCTACAAAAATTGGAAGAAATTGTAAGATTGGGGGACAGGTTGGTATTGTTGGTCATATAACTATTGGCGACAGGGTTAGGATACAGGCTCAATCAGGTATAGGCCGAAATGTAAAGGACGATGAATTCATACAGGGATCACCTGCAATTAACTACGCAGACTACAACAAATCTTATGTTCATTTTAAAAACCTACCTAAACTGGTGAACAGGATTATTGATTTAGAAAAAAAAAGTGACGATAAATAAAGTATGACAAAACAACGTACAATAGCAAAGCAAGTAACGTTAACCGGGGTGGGTTTGCATACCGGGGAGAACGTTACCATGAAATTTGTTCCTGCAACCGAGAACTACGGTTTTGCTTTTAAACGCGTAGATCTTGAAGGGGAACCAATTATTGAGGCAGATGCCAATTATGTGGTTAATACCCAAAGAGGAACAAATCTGGAGAAAAGAGGAGTTAAGATCCAAACCTCAGAACATGTTCTTGCAGCATTGGTTGGCATGGAGATAGATAATGTTTTAATAGAATTGGATGCCCCAGAACCACCTATCATGGATGGATCTTCCAAGTTTTTTGTCGAGGCAATAGAAAAAGCCGGAATTGTAGAACAGAAAGCCGATCGGGAAGAATATGTAGTTAAGGAAGTGATTACTTATAAAGATGAAGCCTCCGGAAGTGATATCACATTAATACCCTCGGAGCATTATGAAATTACGACCATGGTAGATTTTGGCACCAAGGTCCTTGGGACACAGAATGCTACCCTTAAGAAAATAGCAGATTTTAAAAAAGAAATTGCAGATGCCAGGACATTTAGTTTTCTTCATGAATTGGAAATGTTATTGGAAAATGGGCTAATAAAAGGTGGTGATTTGAACAATGCCATTGTTTATGTAGACAAGGAAATTTCCACTTCCACCATGAAGAAGCTGGAAAAGGCTTTTAATAAGAAAAAACTATCGGTAAAGCCCAATGGTATTTTAGATAATCTGACCTTGCATCAACCAAACGAGGCTGCCAGACATAAACTTCTGGATGTAATTGGAGATTTAGCATTGGCGGGAACAAGAATTAAAGGGAAAGTAATAGCCAATAAACCGGGACACTATGTAAACACTCAGTTTGCCAAAAAACTGTCCAAAATAATTAAATTGGAAAAACGGAATAAGGTTCCCAAATTCGATTTAAATGAAGCTCCACTAATGGATGTCACTCAAATTATGAAAATGTTGCCGCACAGGCCACCTTTCCTCTTGGTTGATAAAATCATGGAACTTTCTGATTCTCATGTGGTTGGTGTGAAAAATGTCACAATGAACGAACCATTTTTCGTGGGACATTTTCCAGGTGCACCTGTCATGCCCGGGGTTTTACAGGTAGAGGCTATGGCACAGACTGGAGGAATACTGGTTTTAAATACTGTTCCTGACCCTGAAAATTATCTTACTTTCTTTATGAAGATCGACAATGTTAAATTTAAGCAACAAGTTGTGCCCGGAGATACATTAATCTTTAAGTGCGATCTTATTTCACCAATACGAAGAGGAATCTGTCATATGCAGGCTTATGCATATGCCAATGGAAAATTGGTATCCGAAGCAGAGTTAATGGCCCAAATCGTAAAAACAAAACAAGAAGATTAGCATGAATCAGCCACTTGCCTACGTTCACCCAGGAGCTAAAATTGCAAAAAATGTGGTTATAGAACCATTTACAACTATTCATAACAATGTTATCATTGGTGATGGTACCTGGATTGGCTCCAATGTCACCATTATGGAAGGAGCACGTATCGGAAAGAACTGCAATATTTTCCCTGGCGCAGTAATATCAGCTCCACCACAGGACTTGAAATATGAAGGCGAAGAAACAACTGTTGTAATTGGTAATAATACCACAATAAGAGAGTGCGCTACCATTCACAAGGGCACCCAGGACAGAATGAAAACAGTGATTGGTAAAAATTGTCTAATTATGGCCTATTGCCATATTGCTCACGACTGCTTTGTAGGGAATAATTGTATTTTCTCGAATAACTCAACCCTTGCAGGGCACGTAACGATTGGTGATAATGTTATTCTTGCAGGTCTGGTGGCCGTGCATCAATTTGTTTCAATTGGTAATCATGCTTTTGTAACTGGTGGATCTTTAGTTCGTAAAGATGTTCCTCCTTATGTTAAAGGCGCAAGAGAACCAATGTCATATGTTGGAATAAATTCTGTCGGACTTCGAAGAAGAGGATTTAATTCAGACAAAATTAGGGAGATACAGAATATTTACAGAATACTTTATCAGAAGAATTATAACAATACACAGGCTGTACAGATCATTGAAGCAGAAATGGAAGCTACACCCGAAAGAGATGAAATCTTACAGTTTATTCGTGATTCCCAGAGGGGAATAATGAAAGGCTATTTTAGTACAAATTAATTATCTATGGCAAATACATCTGATATTAGAAAAGGATTGTGCATTAAGTACAATAATGATATTTATAAGATTATTGAGTTTTTACACGTAAAACCGGGTAAAGGACCTGCATTTGTGAGAACAAAGCTTAAAAGTGTAACCAACGGAAAAGTTTTGGATAATACCTTTTCTGCCGGTCATAAAATTGAAGATGTACGTGTGGAAACAAGGTCTTATCAATTTTTATATTCTGATGGTTCAACCTATCATTTTATGAATACCGATGATTATAATCAAATCTCACTTCAGGAAGATATTCTTGACGCACCTGGACTTTTAAAAGAAGGCGAAGTAGTTACTATAATGTTTAACACAGAGGACAGTATGCCATTATCCATTGATATGCCCGCCAGTGTCATTTTAGAAGTCACCCATACAGAACCCGGACTTAAAGGAAATACCGCCACAAATGCATCGAAACCTGCGGTTGTTGAGACCGGGGCCAAAGTAAATGTGCCACTTTTTATTAATGAAGGCGATAAAATTAAAATAGACACGGAGAAGGGCTCTTATATGGAAAGGGCAAAATAGAATACACATAATATACTCTATATAAGTATATTATAATAATTTACTTTACGTATTTATTGATATTTAAAACTTATTAATCTGATCAACGTTTCGTGAAATTTCCAAAGCCATATACTCTAGAACAAGTTGCAGGGATCATCAATTCTGAATATGTTGGAGCGGATGATTTTTCTATTTATGGGATGAACGAAATACATGTTGTGGAAGAAGGAGACATTGTTTTTGTAGATCACCCAAAGTATTACGACAAAGCATTAAGTTCTAAAGCAACTGTAGTTTTAATAAATAAAAAAGTTGATTGCCCCCCTGGCAAAGCATTGCTGATATCTGAGGATCCTTTTAGAGATTTTAATACACTTACGAATTACTTTAAGCCTTTTGAAAAATCGGATTTATTGATTTCAAAATCTGCCAGAATTGGAAATAATACCCAAATTCAGCCTAATGTCTTTATCGGCAATAATGTTATAATAGGTGATCAATGTACTATTCATTCCAATGTATGTATATATGATAATTGTATCATAGGCAATCATGTAACTATTCATGCCGGAACAGTTCTTGGGGCGGATGCTTTCTACTATAAAAACAGGCCAGAGGGCTATGATAAACTTCTTTCCGGAGGACGTGTTGTAATAGAAGATCATGTAGATATTGGTTCACTTTGCTCAATAGACAGGGGTGTTACTGGCGATACCACAATTAAGAAAGGCAGCAAGTTAGATAATCAGATTCAGGTAGGACATGATACAGTAATTGGAGAGAAATGTTTGATTGCTTCACAAACCGGAATTGCGGGCTGTGTTGTTATCGAAGATGAAGTTACTATTTGGGGTCAGGTTGGGATAATAAGCGGTATTACCATAGGAAAGAAAGCAGTAATAATGGCACAGGCTGGTATTGGCAGATCTCTGGAAGGAGGTAAAAGTTACCTGGGGAGTCCGGCTGGTGAAGCTCGAGAAAAATTCAGAGAATTAGCACATCTGCGCAATCTTTCATCAATTTTAAAAGATTTAAACAAACAATAAGTAATTAACCACCTAAAAATAGTTTTCAAAAATATATTTTTGCATAACTAAAAAGACAAAATAACAATGAGTGTATTAGTAAATAAAGATTCCAGGATAATTGTTCAAGGTTTTACCGGTAGTGAAGGTACTTTTCACTCAGAACAGATGATAGCCTATGGTACAAATGTAGTTGGAGGAGTTACCCCGGGCAAAGGTGGTCACGAACACCTTGGAAAACCTGTTTTTAATACAGTTGAGGATGCGGTTAAAAGTGTTGGTGCAGATACCTCAATCATTTTTGTGCCACCGGCATTCGCGGCAGATGCAATAATGGAAGCTGCAAATGCTGGAATAAAAGTCATAATTACAATTACTGAGGGTATTCCGGTGGCCGATATGGTTAAGGTCAATAATTATATTAAAGAGAGAGATTGCACTTTAATAGGTCCAAATTGCCCGGGAGTAATTACCCCGGAAGAGGCCAAAGTAGGTATTATGCCCGGTTTTGTATTTAAGAAAGGAACTATTGGAATTGTATCTAAATCTGGTACGCTAACTTACGAAGCAGCAGATCAGGTTGTAAGACAGGGATTGGGCATTACAACTGCAATTGGTATTGGTGGTGATCCAATAATTGGCACTACAACAAAGGAGGCAGTAGAATTGCTAATAAATGATCCTGAAACGGAATGTGTAGTTATGATAGGAGAAATAGGAGGTCATTTAGAAGCAGATGCAGCCAAGTGGTATAAAGCTAGTGGTAGTAAAAAACCAATTGTAGGTTTTATCGCAGGGGAAACGGCACCTGCAGGAAGAACTATGGGGCATGCCGGGGCAATAGTAGGAGGAACAGATGATACTGCTCAGGCCAAAAAACGTATCATGCGCGAATGTGGAATAAATGTAGTGGATTCTCCCGCAGAGATTGGAAAGAAAGTTAAAGAAGTGGTTGGATAGTCAAAAATAACAACAATTATTCTCGGTAAATCTGAGAGAAAAATCCCGAATTAGTCGGGATTTTTTTTAGCCTTTATGTGAAACAAAACTTATCTTTGGAATACAAGTGAGAAAACAATATAATGATATGAAAATATTAGATGGGAAGAATGTTATTATTACCGGTGCAAGTCGGGGTATAGGTATGGGGATTGCCAGGGTTTTTGCTAAACATGGGGCTAATATAGCCTTTACCTACAGTTCTAGTGAGGCTCCTGCGCTTGAATTGGAAAAGGAGCTGAATTCTAAAGGAGTAAAGGCAAAAGCATATAAGAGTAATGCAGCCAGTTTTACTGATTCGGAGAAGCTTATTGCGCAGGTATTGGAAGATTTCGACGGAATAGACGTGTTAATTAATAATGCGGGTATCACAAAGGATAACCTGTTAATGAGAATGCGGGAAGAGGATTTCGACACTGTTATCGAAATAAATCTAAAATCTGTTTTTAATATGACCAAAGCGGTGCAGCGTACCATGTTAAAACAACGCAATGGATCCATTATTAATATGAGCAGTGTAGTTGGTGTTAAAGGGAATGCAGGTCAAACAAATTATGCCGCTTCTAAGGCAGGGATAATTGGGTTTACTAAATCTGTTGCTCTTGAACTTGGCTCAAGAAATATTCGTTGCAACGCAATTGCTCCGGGCTTTATTGAAACAGAAATGACAGATAAATTAGATGAAAAAACTGTGGAGGGATGGCGAGAGGCAATTCCACTGAAACGAGGTGGAACTCCCCAGGATGTTGCAAATGCCTGTTTGTTTCTTGCATCAGATCTTTCTACTTACATTACCGGACAAGTTTTAAATGTTGATGGCGGTATGTTAACATAATGACCGGTTACTCTATTTATTAATCCCAGAACAAGATAACTGACCGGATTAGGTTCTGGCAGTTAGGTGTTATCCAAAAAGTTTCATGCAACTACAAACGGTATTCCTGATATTATTTGCTGCGATATTGGCATTTGGGTTGGTTATATTTCAATACTACTACAAACCCAAGAGCAAAGGTTTTTTATCTTTAGGTCTCTCCTTTTTGAGATTTATAGCATTATTTTGTGTGTTTTTGCTTCTCATAAATCCAAAAATCACCAAAGAGCAATATTCCCTGGAGAGAGCTAATCTAATTATTCTGGCAGACAACACTTCGTCAATTGGGCAGGAAAATGGGGTTAATCAGCTTCTTAATGCCAAAAAACTGATTATAGAGAATACTAATATTACGGAAAAGTTTATTGTCTCTGAATATGTATTTGGGAACGAATTAAATTCTTTAGACAGTTTGTCATTTACGGAGAAAGCTACGAATATAGGACGCGCTCTTTCATCACTAAATGAGATTTTCGCAGGAAGCAACGCAGCCATTTTAATTCTTACGGACGGAAATCAGACTTTAGGTGAAGATTATGAATTCTATGCAGGAAGACAAAAATTTCCCATTTTCCCTTTGGTTGTTGGAGATACAACGAGTTATCAGGATATCAGAATAGATCAGGTAAACACAAACAAATACGCTTTTTTAAAGAATAAATACCCTATAGAAATATTCGTTTCCTACCAGGGCAAAAATGCTGCATCAACAGTATTAACCATTTCTGAAGCCGGTAAGAATCTATATAGGAAACAACTTGTTCTAAGTGAGGTGGAGAATTCGCAAATAATAAGTACTGTCCTGGATGCGACTACTGTTGGAATAAAGAATATAAAGATTAGCCTTAGTCCTTTGGAAAACGAAAGGAACATTACCAATAATTCCAGACAAATAGGCATAGAAGTAATTGATGAAAAAACCAATATTGCACTAATCTCTAATATACTTCATCCGGATCTTGGTGCTTTAAAAAAAGCAATTGAAAGCAATGAGCAACGATCGGTATCAATTATAAAACCATCTTTATCATCTAATGAACTGGAAGAATTTGATTTTTTTATTATATATCAACCAGATACCTCTTTTGAAAAGGTGTATTCTTATATAGAAAACAAAGGAGCAAATATTTTTACTATAACCGGCCCCAAAACCGACTGGACTTTTCTAAATAAAGTGCAGAATAGTTTCCAAAAGAATAGTTATGATCAGCAAGAAGAAGTAACTCCTGTTTTAAATGCGGGATTTACGCATTTTGATATCACAGATCTTGAGGTATCCGAATATCCCCCAATAGAAACCACTTTGGGTGAATTGCTTATTACTGCATCTTATGAGAATATGTTGAGTCAGCGCATAAAAGGAGTAGATTTAAATGAACCTCTTTTTACAGTACTTGAAACCAATTTACGTCGCGAGGCCATCCTTTTAGGTGAAAATATTTGGAAATGGCGTATACAGAGTTACCGGGAAAATCAGGATTTTAAAAAATTTGATGATTTTATTTCTAAGGTTATATTATTCCTGGCAAACAGCAAACCTCGAAGTCGACTAACATTGGAGTACGAAAATATTTATCAGGGTTTAAATGAAGCCACAATAAAGGCTACTTATTTTGATGAAACTTTTGTTTTTGATGATAATGCAACAATTAATTTAGTATTAAATAGTATTGAAAATAATATTAGCAGGGAAATTCCCATGTTGCTAAAGAATGGTTATTATGAAGCTGATATTCGCACACTCCAATCCGGGGATTATAGCTTTACCGCCAGTGTTAATGATGAAAATCTAACCAAAACCGGAAAATTTACAATTCTGGAATATGATTTAGAACAGCAATTGTTATCAAGTAATTATGAGAAATTAGGAAGATTGGCAAAAGGCACCAATGCTACACTTTATTTTCCTTCAGAGACCTCTAAATTTATTGAGGACATAAATAAAGACAATAGGTTTGTGCCAATCCAGAAAAGCAAGCAAAATGTCGTATCTTTGATAGATTTTAAAATCCTCTTGGGAATCATTGCAGCAGCTTTGACTGCCGAGTGGTTTATAAGAAAATATAACGGACTAATTTAATTTTATACCTAATGGATAAATTACCAAAAATAGCACTGCCAGCGGTGTTTGTAATTATTTTATTGATAATACTTATTTCCAAATCTGCAATTACCATAAAATCTGGTGAGGCAGGGGTTCTGTATAGAACTTTTGACAACGGTGTGGTGACAGATGAACCACCACTTAATGAGGGCTTTCATATTGTGGCACCCTGGAATAAAGTTTTTGTGTACGAGGTAAGACAGCAGGAAGTTTTTGAAAAGATGAAAGTACTTTCCAGCAATGGATTGGATATTCAGCTTGATGCATCTGCCTGGTTTCAACCCGATTATGCACAACTAGGCAAATTACATCAGGAAAAGAGTGAGATGTATAAAGAGCGAATTCTCCTGCCAGCAATCAGATCTGCGGCGCGTAGTGTAGTTGGGAGATATACTCCTGAACAATTATATTCTAGTAAGCGAGATGCAATTCAGGTTGAGATTTTCGAGGAAACCAGGAATATAGTTGACGATCAATATATACAATTAAACGAAATTCTGATTCGTGATGTTACACTCCCGCCAACAATTAAAGAGGCTATCGAAAGAAAATTGAAGCAGGAACAAGAGTCTTTGGAGTATGAATTTCGTTTGGTTACTGCTCTAAAAGAGGCAGAAAAAGTAACTATTGAAGCTCAGGGAAAGGCTGACGCCAACAGGATACTTAGTGCTTCATTAACCGACAAAATCCTTAAGGATAAAGGTATCGATGCTACCTTAAAAATGGCAGAATCACCTAATACCAAAGTAGTAGTCATAGGTTCAGGAGGGGATGGTTTACCTCTTATTTTAGGAAATAATTAATTACAATAAGTTTTGTGAAATAAAAATAAATTCTAATTTTACAATCTAATGAGAACTAAAAATACACATCATCATTTTTACACTTGCACTCAGGCGAGGTAGAAATGTATTGTTGTATTCCAAAATATATCTAACCCGTTTGAG
>CAJQNH010000175.1 GCA_905479615.1 uncultured Eudoraea sp. | reverse complement strand
CTTGCTGATATTAATATCTGGTTGTGGGGCTAGATTAAAACAGCCTTTCAAAACCGAAAGTGCAAGAATTGGTGAGGAAACAAAGCCAGAAAACTCAATCCTTACAGATGTAGCACCCATTGAACCTGTAGTTGTAGGTGTGTATAAATTTAGGGATCAAACAGGCCAATACAAACAAGTAGAAAATGGAACTTCCTGGAGTACCGCAGTTACCCAAGGTGCAACTACTATTCTATTAAAATCTCTTGAAGATTCAAAATGGTTTACCCCTATTGAAAGAGAGAATGTTAGTAACCTACTTAATGAAAGACAAATTATCAGGTCAACCAGAAAACAATATTCTAACGGACAAAACATACAAGATGATTCAGACCTGTTACCTCCTTTACTTTTTGCAGGTGTTATACTTGAAGGTGGTATCATCTCTTATGATTCCAATATTGTTACAGGTGGTGTAGGTGCCAGATATTTTGGAACCGGTGGGTCGAGCAAATACCGTGAGGATAGAATCACTATATATCTTAGAGCGATATCCACTTCAAATGGTAAAATCTTAAAAACGATATACATTTCCAAAACAATTTTATCACAGGCCATTTCTGCCAGTGTCTTTAGATATGTGGATGTAAAAAGATTATTGGAAGTTGAAATTGGGATCACCCAAAATGAACCCAAACAATTAGCCGTTCAGGAAGCAGTTGACAAAGCAGTCGAAGGCCTTATTATTGAAGGTATCATGGATGGCATATGGCAACCTCAAGGAGGTCAAGAAGTTGTTGACCGAGTTTCTGCAGCCTATACCAAAGAAGTTGAAGAAGCAAAGAAAACAAAATTATACAACCGCACCTTTGACGACCGAAGAAGTAAACATTCTGCCGGCCTAAGGATGGGTGGTGCACTTATGAATGGTGATTATGGCCAACAAGATGTGAGTTATAATGTTCAATTCAACTACAAATATTTATTGAATAGCAAAAAATGGGGCCTCAATATTGCCGCAGGAGTTCTTGAATTAGACAAAAATAATGAAGTGACCAAGAATTATAATACCACCATTGATGCCAATATGGAGTATATCTTTTTGCCCTATGAAAATATAAGCCCAATTGTGTATGCAGGAATAGGAACTATTTCTGACAGAAACTTCAACAATGTAGAATTTAAAGTTCAATGGGGCTTGGGTGTAGAGTTTCTACCCACAGATTTTTTAGGCCTCACCTTATACGGAGAACAAAACATCACTTTTACCGATGAGTTAGATGGCTTGGTGCAAGGTAAAAGAGATGATTATTTTTGGAGATTTGGTTTAGGAGTTAATTTTTATTTTGGAAGATAATATGAAATTCAATAGATATAAAATAAAGAGCATGAGATCGAATATAGTAAGTCTTTTGGCATTGTTAACAATAGTTGTATTTTCATGTAGTGAAGATACAGTCCCTTATTCAGGAGTAGGTACAATTACAGGGCGTGTTGTAGAAGCTGTTAATTTTGAACCAATATCTAATGCAAAAGTGGTATTAACACCTACCAACAATACCGTTTTTTCAGATAGTTTAGGGTATTTTGAATATGAACAGGTGGAAGTTGGCGATTACTCGGTAAGCGCGACAAAAGAAGATTTTTTAACTTCCTTTAAACCAGTGACCGTTTCATTGAATCTTGAAGTCAATACCGTATTTGAGATGGAGATTGAGACCAGTGGTAACAAACCTCCTTCAGCGCCAGTTCTTTTGAGTCCAGAAGATAATGCAACTAATATAGACTTGGCTGTTGAGTTGATATGGAGTTCTAAGGACCCTGAAAACGATACGATTCATTACGATGTCAGGATAAGAAATGATAGAAATGATGACGTACAAATGATCGAAAACCTCCTGGACTCAACGTATGTTTTGTCAAATTTAACCAATAATACCAAATACTTTTGGGAAGTAAGTGCCTCGGATGAGATCAATGAACCGGTATGGAGCCCTTCAAGATCATTCAGAACAAAAGAAGCAACCGAAAATCGTTTTCTCTACGTAAAAGATGTGAATGGAAATAATGTCATTTTCTCTTCTGATGATGATGGAAATGATTATGCCGTCACAAACTCTAATTTAAATAGCTGGAGGCCGAGAAAGAATTTAGCCATTAATTTGGTAGCATTTTTAAGAACCGAAAATTTTGAAACGCAATTGTATACCATGAATCCCGATGGTTCTAATGTATTTAAGGTTACATCAGTCTCTGTAGAAGGCTTCAGACAAAGTGAACTCGATTTCTCATGGTCATCCAATGGATCTAAATTGATCTACCCTCACTTTGATAAATTATATGAGATCAACAAGGATGGTAGCGGTTTACGTTTGGTACACCAAACACCTGATGGTAGTTTTATTTCAGAATGTGATTGGAGTAATGATGGATCTATGATTGCCTTGAAAACCAATAATTCAAACGGCTATAACGTAAAGATATACACGATAGATAACAACGGAGCAATACTCCAAACTATAGTATCAGGAGTCAACGGTGCTGCAGGAGGTGTAAACCTCTCTATTGACAATAAATTATTATTGTACACGTATGATGTGTCGGAGTTTGAAAGTGCCTCATACAGGCAATTGGATTCAAGAATGTTTATCTATGATTTTGTAAGTGGTAACAGCAGAGATTTATCAGAAGATAAAGTGGATGGTACCATAGATGTTGATCCAAGATTTTCTCCAAGTGAAGCCGAAGTGATCTTTGTCAATACCTCCAACGATGGAATTTCAGAAAAATCAATTTACACTCAATCTATTGATGATGATAATAGTGATATCGGAAATAGCTTTGATCGTAAAGTCAAATTCGAAAATGCCATTATGCCTGATTGGGAATAAAAGTGTAATTAGATAAAAAACTAAAAAGGCCTGTTATCAACAGGTCTTTTTTTGTTTTACGGTAAAGGTAGTTGCCATTTTAGAACCAACTATACTGTTTCATGCCGTCTCAACCCTAAAGGTTTTTACCCGATTCACTTCCAACCAGATTACCTCTTTATCTTCTGCAATTTTAAGGATTCCAATAGTTAATTAAATATACCCTCATGAGGGTATAGCAATATCAAATAATTAATTTTATTTTAGACAACATTAAATTCAACCATAATATTAACCCTATCTTTTATTGTAGCCCCCAGCAATAATATGGCATCTTCTAAATATGAATTAAGCTCTTTTTTTAAAGAGATTGAAACCCAACTCAAAAAAAGAGTGACGGGTGATCCTGAAAAAAGCGCCTTCCAAGAAATTCCACCAATACATAGGGAAT
>CAJQNH010000174.1 GCA_905479615.1 uncultured Eudoraea sp. | reverse complement strand
AGTGTCCATCCGTTTACATAAACTGCTTTTAAGAACATAGGTAATTGCGCAATAAATTGTAAAGATTCCTCGGTGGAAATTATATCGCGCAAGCTGTGAAGAATAGAAGCTAATATTCTACCGGCTTTGTCTTTATCGTTGCCAAGATTCATTTCCTTGGCGTATTCTTTAAGAAAGGTATTACCCTCTGTAGCATATTGATTAAAATTTAGTGCCATGATTATAGTTTTATTTGTGAACCATAAAGATGAGCAGTAGCCTGGCCAATGCAAATGATTTTGGTCACTTGAATCATAATTATTAAGATTTTAACTATCAATCGGCAAATGCATCTTTTCTTAATGATTCTACTGATTAATATCATAGTTATCATCTCTGATGCTCAGTAAATTTGAGTATTAGCTATAAATACCATTATTATGAACATACTTCTTCCTACAGATTTTTCTAAAAATTCCGGGAATGCAATTAGTTATGCTATGGAGTTATATAAAAATGAAAAATGTAACTTTTTCTTCCTGCATACGTATACCCCTTCATTTTACAGGATGGATTATATGCTGGGGGGGCCTTTGTTTAGCGCTATTCCCGATTCTGGTGTTGATATCTCTTTGGCGGGCTTAGAAAAAACACTTGAAGATGTTAAGAAATCTTATGAAAATCCAAACCATAGCTATAATGTCATTTCAGCCTTTAATACGCTTACAGATGAAATCAATGAAGTGACAATAGAAAAGGAAATTGATATGGTTGTGATGGGAACTCAAGGCGCAACCGGGGCTAAAGAGATATTTCTTGGCACGAATACGGTTTATGCTCTTCGAAAAGCAATTGCTCCGGTCCTGGTAATTCCGGAAAATTATACCTTCCAAAAAATTCAAAAAATATTACTTCCATCAGACTATTTGTCAAATTATAAGGAGAACGAAATTAGTACTGCTATAAAAATGGTCAAAATGAACAAAGCAGAACTTATTGTTTTACATGTAAAAGAAGAGTACGATCTGACCTCCAGTCAGGAGGAAAATAAGATGGCTCTATATCGTCGTTTGGATGGTTTGTCTACTACCCTTACAGAACTAAAAGATAGTTTAATGCCAAATGCAATTTTAAATTATGTCCAAAATAATGAGATTGATCTCCTTATGATGATGAATAGAAAACATTCGTTTTTTGAACGACTTTTTGAACGACAAAATATAGATCAAATAGGTTTTCATATAAATATACCCTTCCTGGTCATTAGAGATACGGCCAAGGTTGTTAAATAACAGTTACAGATGAAAAATGTTTTACTCCTTACCGATTTTTCCAATAATGCGTGGAATGCTATTTTCACAGCTCTGAAAATGCATGAACATACAGCTTGCCATTTTTGGCTAGTAAATACTTATGAACCCAGTTTCGCAAATATTCTTGGAGACAAGAGTAAAGAAAGATTGGGAGTAATCTATGAATCTCTTGCAAAAAATTCTTCAATTGAACTTGATAAGATATTGCAATATTTAGAAATAAATCATCAAAATATAAACCACACTTTTGAAAAACGTTCTGGTTCGAATGATATAGTTAATGCTGTGAAAGAAATTTGTAATGAAAAAGATATTGATTTAATTGTCATGGGAACTAAAGGGGCTACCGGGGCCAAGGAAATTTTTATGGGAAGCAATACTGTAGAGCTTATTAAAAGTATAAACAACTGCCCCATATTAGCCGTTCCAAGTGAGCATGATTTTAAAGACCTAACTAAGGTTTTGTTTCCTACAGAATTTACAAAATCATATACGAAATATGAATTAAATCCGCTTATGGAACTGGCGACAACCTGGAATTCAGAAATTTTAATAGCTCACATAGCTCTGGAATTTTCTTTAAATGAAGAGCAAATTTCTAATAAAGAAGTTCTGATAAAAAGATTGGACAAAGTTGAGCATTCCTTTCACAATGTGGAGATGCAGGCTAGTGTGGCTGATTCAATTAGTAGCTTTGCGAAAGAGAACGATGCAGATATTATTGTTTTAATTAAGTATAAGCATACTTTTATAGAGAAACTAACCCGCGAAGCTGTTGTAAAAAAAGTGGGCTTTCATTCACAAATACCATTGCTGGTTTTACCACAATGAGCAGGGGAATTTAGTGTCAGATACAATATGATCGAAAAATAATATAGTACAATGATTCGAATAGTATTACCAACAGATTTTTCTAAAAATGCATGGCATGCAATAAAATATGCAACCTTTCTTTTTCAACAATCACCTTGTACTTTTATTATAATTCATGCGCACCAGGTTAGTCCCTCAGGTTTAATAAGCGCAATAAACAAAGAACGTGAAACCAGACTTCATGAAATTACGGCTAAAGAATCTGAACGAAAGCTTAATAAAATTGTAAATCACTTAAATAAAATAAATAAGGTTCCAGGACACCAATTTGAAGGCGTACTTATTGCTGATTCTTTATTAAATGCCATAGGGCGTGAAGTAATTGATAAGGATGCTGACTATATTATAATGGGAACCCAGGGTGCTTCGGGTTTAAGTGAGATTTTTATGGGTAGTAATACGGTTAGTGTCATAAAGAATATAAACTTTTGTCCGGTTATTGCAGTTCCCAATTCTTATGATTTTAGCCCTTTCAATGAACTTTTATTTGCCACAAATTTTAAACACCTGTATCAAGGTGTTGAATTACAGCCATTGCTGGATCTTGCCAAACTTCGCAATGCCGGAATTAATGTTATTCACATCAATGAGGAAGAGGAATTGAGCGAGGAACAGCTGCAATTAAAGAAATTGCTTCGAAATTTACTGGGAGAAGAGAAAGTTGATTTTGAAGAATTTGACTATCATCCGAACATTGCTTTAAAAATCAACGACCTAACTGAAAAGAAAAGCGCAGGGATGATTGCAATGATAAATTCTCAGTATAGTTTTTTTAAAGGATTGACACACGAACCAGTTGTAAAAAAAGTTGCATTTAAAACCAAGATCCCTTTTTTGGTCCTTCCCGAAGTGGAGTAATAAACTTTGTTCAGTTACACAAATACAAAAATTCAAAACCTATTTCAGGATTTATCTGCCTTAACCGATCGGGGAACTATTTATACGCACAGATTATCGTTTGAGTAAGCAGAATACCATAAATTTGCACTTTAAAAATCCTGGTATCAATGAGCAAAGCCATTTATGTAGCTACAACCGAGCCCAATAGCGGTAAATCAATAATATCATTAGGACTCATGCATTTATTATTGGGGAAAACTGCTAAAGTAGGGTACTTCAGGCCAATAATAGATGATTATGGACCCGGGGAGAAGGATAATCATATTAATACGGTGATTTCCCACTTTGGAATACAAATGGAATATAATGAAGCTTATGCTTGTACCAGGAGTGAGGTAATCCATAAACACAATCAGGATAAGAGCGATGAGGTATTAGATAAGATTATAGAAAAGTATAAAGCTATTGAATCTCGTTTTGATTTTATTTTAGTTGAGGGAACAGACTTCTCCGGAGAGGGATCTATAATAGAATGGGACATTAATGTTTACATGGCCAAAAACCTTGGAATCCCTACAGTTATTCTGGCAAGCGGTGTGGGCAAAACCCTGGAAGAATTGGTTGATAACCTTTACCTTGCTTATGATTCATTTACCAATAAGGGTGTTGAAGTTTTAATGGTAGTTGCCAATAAAGTAGAACCCCAAAATGTAACCCTGGTAACCAATGGCCTATTAAAAGCGCTTCCTGGTGAAGTGCTAATTGGCACTATCCCATTAAATCCATCCCTTGGTAATCCTACCATGAAAGAGATTGTTAAAGAACTGGAAGGAGATGTTCTTTTTGGTCGGGAATTTTTGAATAACCAGGTAAGTAATTTTAGTGTGGGGGCTATGCAATTACGAAATTATCTTACTCATTTTAAGGAACATGGTTTGGTCATCACACCAGGTGATAGATCTGATATTATCCTTGGAGCTTTGCAGGCTAACCTATCTTCTAATTATCCAACTGCCTCAGGAATCGTGCTCACTGGTGGACTTATTCCAGAAGATCCGGTTATTCAATTAATTGAAGGTCTCTCGGAAATAGTTCCCATCATCTCAGTTCAGGGAGGTACCTTTTTTATTGCGAATAAGGTTGGTGCAATACGTCCTAAAATATATGCGGAGAATAAACAAAAAATAGAGGGGTCTATTCAGGACTTTACAAGATTTCTTCCTATAAATGCATTAGCTGAGCGCCTCATAACCTTTAAAGCAAACGGAATAACTCCACGGATGTTCCAGTATAATCTCCTTAAAAGGGCTCAAAGTGTCAAAAAGCATATTGTTTTGCCGGAAGGCACAGATGAACGTGTACTTCGGGCAGCTAAGGAACTAATCGATGCAGATGCTGTTAAACTAACTCTTCTGGGCAATCCCGTGGAGATAAAGGAAAAGGCAAGACAACTGGATTTGCTGCTTGATTTTGAAAAAATTAGCATTATAGATCCGATAAATTCAAGTTATTTTAAAGATTATGCGGATACGCTGTATGAACTGCGTAAACATAAAAATGTTGATAAAGCCATGGCCCAGGACCTTATGGCAGATATCTCTTATTTTGGAACAATGATGGTCTATAAGGGCGATGCAGACGGCATGGTTTCCGGGGCTGTTCATACAACGCAACATACGATCAGACCGGCACTTCAGTTAATTAAGACCAAACCCAATGTGTCTATCGTTTCCTCTGTGTTTTTTATGTGTTTAGAAGACAGGGTTTCTGTTTATGGTGACTGTGCAATAAATCCGAATCCGAATGCAGAACAATTGGCAGAAATTGCAATTACATCAGCCGCCACTAGTTTGGCCTTCGAAATAGATCCCAAAATTGCCATGCTTTCCTATTCTTCCGGAACTTCCGGTTCGGGAGAGGATGTAGAAAGGGTACGAGAAGCTACGCAGCTTGTCAAAAAAAGAGCGCCTTATCTTAAAGTTGAAGGCCCTATCCAATACGATGCTGCTGTAGACAAAAATGTAGGTAAAACTAAAATGCCTGACTCGGAAGTGGCGGGACAGGCAAGTGTTTTTATTTTTCCCGATCTTAATACGGGTAATAATACCTACAAAGCAGTGCAGCGGGAAACCGGTGCCCTGGCTATTGGACCAATAATTCAGGGACTAAATAAGCCTGTAAATGATCTCAGCAGGGGGAGTACGGTTAATGATATATTTAATACAGTTATTATAACTGCCATCCAGGCTCAGGCATTATAATTTAATCATTTCAATGAATATTCTAATTATTAATACAGGTAGTTCTTCAATAAAGTTTCGGTTAATGCACATGCCATCAGAAAGTGTTTTGTGCTCTGGTATGGTAGATAGAATAGGATTGGAAAATGGAAATTTGAAATATAAAAAGGTTGATTACGAAACTAACGAAATACTACAGTTTTCATCTCACAGAAAGGGACTTGAACGGGTAATAGAATTACTTTTGGATCCTGCAAACGGAGCCATTGCCGACGTAAATGAAATAGATGCGGTGGGGCACAGGGTAGTCCATGGAGGAACTGCTTTTTCTGAAACTACAATTATTACCAGGGAAGTAAAAGATAAGATTGGAGATTTGAGTCAGTTAGCTCCTTTACACAATCCGCATAATCTGGAAGGGATATTAATTGCGGAAGAATTATTTCCAAGTGCCAAACAGGTTGCGGTCTTTGATACCGCCTTTCATCAAACTATTCCGTTGAAGGCTCGTAAATATGCAATACCGGATGAATTTTACACGGATCACGGAATACAGCTTTATGGTTTCCATGGCACGAGTCATAAATACGTCACAGAAAAGGCCATAAACTTTTTGGATAAAAAAGTAGCTAAGATTATTAGCATTCATTTAGGTAATGGTTGCAGTATTACTGCCGTTCATAAAGGAAAAAGCATAGACCATAGTTTGGGTTTTGCCCCTTCAAATGGACTTATCATGGGTTCCAGAAGTGGAGACATAGATCATTCTATGATTTTTTACCTTGTAGAATCACTGGGATATAGTTTGCAGGAAGTAAATGATTTGCTCAATAAGAAAAGTGGAATGCTGGGGCTTACCGGTTATAGTGATTTACGGGAAATTCAAATTAAAGCTGATGAAGGTGATGCTAAATGCCGGTTAGCTCTGGAAATGAATGCCTATAGGATTAAAAAATATATTGGCGCTTACAGCTCCGCCATGAATGGACTGGATACTTTGATATTTACTGCGGGTATAGGTGAAAATTCTAGTTATCTTAGAGGGTTGGTTTGTTCTGAGATGGACTTTTTTGGAATTGAGCTGGATACTAAAAAGAACAACCAAAAATCTTCTGTATTTCGGGAAATACATAAAAGTTCTTCAAAAGTGAAAATTTTGGTCATCCCTACGAATGAAGAATTGGAAATTGCAAAGCAAACCTTTCAGTTACTAAAAACCTCCTGAAACAAAAAAATATGCTAAAATTTCTATGCGAAATGATTAAGATCATTTCGCATAGAAAGTCTATGTCTTAACTTGATCCATTATTAATATTAACCTAAAAAAATTTATCATGTCAGACAACAGTAGTAATGTTTTGTTAGCTCTTTTATCAGGGGCAGCAATAGGAGCAGGTATAGGAATTTTATATGCTCCTGACGAAGGGATTAAAACCCGAAAAAAAATTAAGGATAAGGCACTTGAAACCACCCACGATTTAACGGAACGAATTTCTCATGCCAAAGAAGAACTCACCAAAGTAGCAGACGAGAGGAAAGAAGTTTTTGAACAAAAACTAGAGGACACCATCTCTACAATGAGTTACAAAGCAGATGAAATTATTGTTCAATTGGAACGTAAGCTTGAAGAGATCAGAAAGAAAAACGCACAATTACAGAAGTAGGCTATTATGGCTTTTGAAGGATTAAGACAAAATATTTCTGAATTAGACGAAAATGTCAGCTCCTATATGGAGCATAGCATAGAATACGCCAAGCTTAAAAGTTTTAAGATATCTATGGTTTTGGTTACCTATTTAGCCAAAGTGTTATTGGTTGGTACCATAGTTATTTTGGCTTTGATATTTTTGAGCTTGGCGGCTTCTTTTGCCTTGGGTTACTCAATGGATAATACCATTTATGGATTCGCTATAATTGGGTTTTTATATCTATTGTTTGCCATTATAGGTTATCTATTTCGCGATAGGTTAAATAAGCCTTTACTGCAATTGTTTTCTAAATACTTTTTTGAAGGACCATGATAGGAAAATACAACTCGTTTAGGGAAATTGATGAGGATTTGAAAATCCTTGCTCTGGAAAGAGAGATCAACAAGGAGTATACGAAGTATAGTTTGCAAGAGCTTAAAACGTATTTCTATCCCTTTAATTTAATTAGAAGCTTTGATGGTTTTGTTGCCAAAGTGATGATTCCCTTTATTTTAACGAGGGTTTTTAAGAAAAAAAGACTGTCATAATAGCAATTTATATAGATTTCTAAAAATGCCATAGGTGTTTAACTAATACGTATGGTCATTTTTTTTCGAGATCTATGCTCTGTTTATATCTTTTCATTTTTTAAAATTCCTGTGTAAAAAGGTACCTTTACCGGTATTAGGATTATTCTATGAACACAGGCCTGGTATTTTCAGGGGGAGGATTTAGGGGTATTGCTCATATAGGAGTAATAAAGGCTTTGGATGAATATGGTTTTAAGATTACACATATTGCAGGGACCAGCGCCGGTGCCATAATTGGCGCATTGTATGCAGGGGGGCTGGATTGGAAACAGATCCTTGAATTTATGAAGAAGGTAAATATCTTTAGTATCAATAACTATGCGGTTGGAAAACCCGGGTTTGTTGATACTGAAAAATTTTATGACAAGTTCTCTGAGTTCTTTCCGTCAGATAATTTTGAGAGTCTTAAAATTCCTTTATTCATCACTGCCACTAACATTCTGGATGGTAGTTTAAAAGTTTTTACCGAAGGAGAGCTTATTAGGCCAATATTGGCTTCAGCGGCATTTCCAGGTGTTTTTACGCCAATAAAAATAGCGGATTCGTATTATGTGGATGGTGGAGCCTTAAACAATTTCCCTGTAGATCTGATTAAAAACCATTGTGATCAGATCATTGGGGTATATGTCAATCCTTTTCTTAAAGTAGAGATAGAACAATTAAAATATTCTTTTAATGTATTGGAACGTGCCTATAAGATACGCTCGGCTAAAGATTCCCTTTCTAAGTTTGGAGATTGTAATCTGGTAATATCACCTAAAGATTTGATAAATCACAGTACCTTTTCGATAAATGATATGGATGTTGTTTTTGATTTGGGATATAAGGCAGCCATAAAGGCTCTGAAGAAAGCAGATAATCTTCAAATGCCCAAAAAAGACAGCTAGAAATAGGATGTGGAGACATTATTTAAAAACACACAAAAAGTAATGCCCTCGATCGAGATCTTCAACTAAATAGACAGTTTAAAGATCTTAGACAGAGGGCATTGTTTAGTAAAAAATGAAATTTTAACTAATCTCAATTACTTTTGGTTTTGCCTTTAGGACAACTTCTTTTTTTTCTAGTTTGAAGCTTAGAATTCCATCATTGTATTTGGCTTTAATTTCTTCTTCTTTTACATTTTCTGGTAAAAGCAAGGATCTTTCAAATGCATTGTAACTAAATTCTTTTCTTGTGTAATCTTCATCCTTTTCTTCCTTACTAACCTCTTTTTTTGCAGAAATATTAAGGTAGCCTTCATCAATGGTAATTACAAAATCTTTTTTAGCGAAACCAGGTGCTGCTAATTCAATTTCAAAGTGGTCTTCTTTTTCCATTATGTTTAATGCAGGTTCTCCAGCTCTGGCGGTCCAGAAACGATCGTTTACTAATCCACTATTCCAAAATTTGTCGTCAAAGAAATTCTCCATGTCAAAAAAATCGGAAGTAATTAGGTTTCCAAAAGGTCTTGCCCTTTTTTTAAATTTAACTAGTGACATAATATTAGATTTAAGGTTAAACATTTATTGAGCTACGAAAGTAAACAGGACACCCTTTATTTGGAATGATATTGATCAGGAGCGTTTAATTATTTTTAGTAAAGCAATTATTGAAGATAATAGGAACATTAATGATAAATTTCGAAAGATTTCTAAACTGATTTAGAAGTGCTTTAGATATCACCTTGCATTCAAGGTATAATATTTGACGCCAGATTCAAGATTTGTATGAAATTTGAATATATTCGTAGCCTATGGACTACTTTATCATTACCAGTATACTGGTGTTTATATCTGCTTTCTTTGGTTATCTCAATGTAAGGTTCATTAAGCTGCCAAACACTATAGGACTTACAGTTATTACCATAATATTTACACTTGGAATTTTTGCGCTTAGTTATTTTGATGATACCTTATTAAATGCGGAACGTTACATCATAACACATATAGATTTCAAGTCTGTTTTGCTTGATATTATGCTTAGTTTTCTGCTCTTTGCCGGGGCCCTGCATACCGATTTGCAAAAGCTTAAAGAACTTAAATGGCCTATTCTGCTTTTTGCAACTTTTGGCGTTCTCGCATCTACTTTTCTCATAGGAATAGCTGTGTATTTTATGCTAGAGGGAATAGGATTAGATGTACAATTTATTTATTGCCTTCTTTTTGGGGCGCTAATATCCCCAACGGATCCTATTGCCGTTTTAGGGATATTAAAAAAAGCCAATGTGCCTAAAAAGTTGGAAATCAAGATTGTGGGTGAATCACTTTTCAATGATGGTGTTGGGGTCGTAATTTTCCTGACGATTTTCGGATTGGCTAATGGAACTGGTGGAGGCTTTTCGCTCTCAAGTGTCCTTTCTCTTTTTGTTCATGAGGTTGGAGGTGGATTACTTCTGGGGGCCTTATTAGGATGGATTACGTTTAAGTTAATGAAATCTATAGATGATTATGATATTGAGGTCATTATAACATTAGCAACGGTAATGACAGGTACTGTTATTGCCCAATATTTACATGTTTCTGCACCATTAGCTATGGTGGTTGCTGGATTGATTGTAGGTGGAAATACAGCAAGGCGACAGGCAATGTCTGAACTTACAGAAAATTATGTGGATAAGTTTTGGGAGCTGATAGATATTCTTTTAAATACTGTACTCTTTGTCCTTATAGGAATGGAATTATTGGTTTTGGACCTTGAAATAGAATTTATACTGGCAGGACTACTTGTAATACCTATTGCCTTAGTTTGCAGATATGTTTCTCTGGTTATTCCAGTTAATGTTTATAAGGATCGACTTGATTTTGTTCCAAACACTAATCTTATAATGACCTGGGGAGGGTTACGTGGTGCAATATCCATTGCGCTGGCACTTGGCCTGACTGCAGAAATGAATAGGGAATTGTTTTTGGTTATGACCTATGTAGTGGTTATCTTTTCAATAATTGTTCAGGGGCTTACTGTTGGAAAATTGGTTAAAAAACTCAGAAAAAAGAATGTTGAAATTTAGAGGTTTATAGTTTTATTTCCAGTAAAACAGGGCAGTGATCAGAACCAAAGAATTCCGGTAGTATTTGTGAGGATTTTATTTTTGGCATTATAGAGTTACTTATTAGAAAATAATCAATTCTCCATCCTGTATTTCGTTCACGAGCTTTAAAACGATAACTCCAGAAAGTGTAGGCTATTTCATCAGGATTTAAATGTCTGAATGAATCTACAAAACCTGAATTAATGAAATTATCCATTCCATCAATTTCTATTTGCGTGTAACCCGCTGTTTTATTATAGTTGGATTTATCGTTTTTTAGATCGATAGCCCGATGGGCAACATTGAAATCCCCACATACAACCACCGGTTTTAATTTCTCCTTTTCTTTTAAATAATTGAGAAAGTCTGCATCCCACTGACGGCGATACGGCAGTCGGTCTAATTGCTGGCCCGAATTTGGCACATAAACATTTATTAAATAAAAATCGGCATACTCAGCACAGATTATTCTTCCTTCCGAATCATGTTCTGATATAGCCATATCCAAACTAACAGCAATAGGTTGAGATTTACTTAAAATCGCGGTACCGGAGTATCCTTTTTTTTCTGCGGAATTACTATAAAGATGGTAATCTTTTAAGGGTAATAAGGCTTTTTCTACTTCAGAATCCTGTGCCTTGGTTTCCTGAATACAAAGGATATCAGGGTCCAAATTATGGACAGTTTCAAAAAATTCTTTTTTAATGATGGCACGGATGCCATTTACATTCCAGGAAATGATCTTCATTTTGAATTTTTTTATATCTATAAAAATAACACACTTTATTCATATTGATGCATTTATTTGATACTCCTAAGGACTTGAAACTAAAATGGATTTCAAATATATTTTCTTAATGTTCTTGTCTGATAATTTATGTATGATCCCAATAATTTTACGATATTGCAGCCTCTTTTAGTAGGGGGTTTAATAACGACCTGTTAAACTAAAAATAGGAGTGTTAGCTCAGTTGGTTTAGAGCACCGCCTTGACAGGGCGGGGGTCGTTGGTTCGAATCCAATACACTCCACATCAAACAGAAAATCCACGCAAGTTCGCGTGGATTTTTAATACCTGCTAAACAGGGAACTTGTTCCTGAGTTTGGCAGGTATAAAATATCAATACCGGTAAAAACCGGTATTG
>CAJQNH010000173.1 GCA_905479615.1 uncultured Eudoraea sp. | reverse complement strand
CAATGGTGAGTTGGTTTTTAGTAATGATTGGTGTAAGTGTACTTTTCCTTGCATATTTAGCAAGGCTGTCTGTAAGGATTCTAATGTTTTTCCATTGAATTTCTGTACCGGCCTGTTGGTCCTTACCTATGCTGTGGACCTGGAGACCAATAAAGCCGCTACTGGTTTTATCGTCTATCAGATAGGAGGCGGGTACATCATTTATCCAGGTTTTAAGAGTATCTCCAAGGGCTTCAATCCTATAATGATTCCAGCCATTTTGCTTGAATGCCTGTTGGGCCTTTGGATTATTATCCATTGTGTTAAGCCATCCCCTTCTGGCCTCGTCGTAGATTCCGGCGCTCCACGCCCTGTCTGAAGGATCTATCTCTATTTGGTAACCATGAACACGCCCATTCCTGTAATGAGGGAAGCTATTGCTTCTGATTTGAATCCCGGAATTCATAGTGGAATCTACTTTATAATCTAATTCCAGGATAAAATCGCTATACATCCTGTCTGTAGTTAAAAAAGTATTAGGTGTATCATGTACGGTACTGCCAACAATAATTTCATCCCTTACCATATAATTCGCTTCACCTCCTTTAATAGTCCACCCATTAAGAGTTTCCCCATCAAATAATGGAATCCAGGGTGTACTGTCCTTCTTGGAATCTGAACATCCCAGTGAAGTAAGTATCATTAGAATTGATATTATTTTATAAAAATTGGAGCTTTTGATATGTTCCATTTGGAGTTAGATTTGTGTTTATCCCTTAAATATAGGTTGTAGTATGCACAAATAAAAAAAGCAACTTAAAAAAGTTGCTTTTTGATTAATAGTCTGGTTTTTTAAGAATATTCTAATGTACCTCTTTTTTAAGATATTCTGGAAAGTTTTTTTTAAATCGATTCAATCTCGGAATGGATACCTGGCGGATATATGAGTTATCCGGATTTTTCTTTTCGTAATCCTGATGGTAGTCTTCAGCATCATAAAATTTGGCAAAAGCTGTGACTTCCGTGACAATAGGATCATGGTAAATGCCACTTTCTTCCAATGCAGCCATATAGGATTCTATAATTTTCCTTTCTTCGGGATTTTTATAGAAGGCTATTGAGCGATATTGTGCTCCCCTGTCAGGTCCCTGACGATTAAGGCTGGTTGGATCATGGGATCCAAAGAATACCTGGACCAGTTCTATATAGGATATCTCATTTGGGTCATAATATACTTCTACTGCCTCGGCATGGGAAGTCTTTCCATAGCTTACCTGTTCATAGGTCGGATTTTCTTCAGTTCCGCCAGAGTAGCCAGAGATTACTTCCTTAACTCCTTTTACGCTCTCGAATATAGCTTCAACACACCAAAAACACCCACTTGCAAAATAAGCAGTTTCATATTTTTGAAGATCTTGTTTGGAATTTTTTTCCGCCAAAATTACTTCTTTGGTGGGCTCCTTTTTATTCTTAATTTTAGATTCGCAACTGGTGGTGAACAAAGTTAAGGCCAGTAAAATACCTGCTTTCAGAAATTTCATTTTTCGAATTTATTTCAAAATTCAATAAATCTTTCTGTAAATGAGGTTAAAGACCTGTTAATTAATGCCTTTGAGCATTTCAAAATCGGCACTTTCACCAATGCAAATATGAATTTCTATGACCCTGCTTGAAAAAGTACTTTTAAACCATTCTGATGGGCTAATAGCCATTTTAGACAGAGAGATTCCAATAGCTAAATATATTCCGCTTGATTTATCAGTATCTAATGGAAACTTGAAACCCTTAGATATTAGCGATCCATCTGTTTGCCAGGAGTATATTGCCAAAGTCTTGAAAAATGACGTCTATTCAATTACATATGGTGGGTATTTGGAAAGGCGGAACTTGTACAGCAAGAGTCCTGGCTTTGCTAATAAGGGAGAAGGAGAACGCAATATACATCTCGGAATAGATTTTTGGGCTAAAGCCGGGACTAAAGTAATAACTCCTTTGGGAGGGATTGTACATAGTTTCAAAAACAATGAAGTATCCGGGGATTATGGCCCAACTATTATTTTAAGGCATGAATTGGATGGGATTCAATTTTATACGCTTTACGGACATTTATCGATAGAGTCCCTTCAAGGGTTGCACAAAAACAAGGAATTTAGGGCCGGGGAAGTATTGGCGACTTTGGGAGATACCGCTATAAATGTGAATTATGCCCCCCATCTTCATTTCCAGATTATACAGGATTTAGGTAACAATAAGGGTGATTATCCCGGGGTTTGTGCTCAAAAAGACCTTCATATATATCAAAAAAATTGCCCGGACCCCAATTTATTGCTAAAAATCATACCGCCTTTTATCGGTTAAATACACAATAAATCGCTAAGGTGTTTTGGGGTATTGATCCGTTCATCGACACTTTTTTACACTTAATCCAAGTTTTTGCCAGATACCGAAAAATAAGGGTTTTTCGACGAATTACAAGCGGGATGAGATACGCATTGGACGTTTTATATATATAAAACGCCCCAAGTGATGAAAACGATTGTAACTTTAATTTTTGTTCTTTTTATCGGAGTAGCTGCTCAAGCTCAGGATTCTAAAGTTGATACCAAAATAGAAACTATAGAAATGAGTATAGTTTCTTCAACTACTAAAGAAAACACTGTTGCTCGTTTATACAAAAACAAGAATAGCCGGGTAAAGAACGCTTTATCTTTTACTACAAAAAGAAACAAAGCTAAATTGGCTTAATTCCTAAATTTTCATTTTAATGCCTTTCATTTAGGCCATCAGGTATTTCTCGACAAGCATACATCCCACATAAAAGGAAGCGATAATGATCCAGACAATTTGTGGAATCATCCATTTAAATTCCTTAATTGGAAGTTTCCGCAGTTTTTGCATATAGACTACTGTTGCCCATAAGGTAATCAGATTGCCTAAAAAAGCAACTTCCAACTGGTTAAAGAGAAAGGTGTATAGTGGATATAGCCATACCAGGACTAGCAGGAAAACACCGAAGTGGAAGACCGGATGATTCCTGCCCTCTGTTTCATATACTTTATAAAGAAGCCAGAACATGATGATTGTAAGCAAAATCCAAACGGTTGCAGCGGCAGAATCTATCCAGGAAAGTGCATTGATGATGTTTTCCATACTATTTATATTGTAGTGTGTTTAAAATTTATTTGGTCAGTACCGGTTCCAATACTTCCCATACATTATTAGCCACTATTTTTTGTCCTTCAACAGTAGGGTGAATACCGTCTTCCTGGTTTAATTCAGGAATACCCGCAACATGGTCCAGTAAAAAGGGGATAATATAAGTTTCGTTCTTCTCAGCAAGTTCAGGGAAGATTCTTCTGAATTCTGTTGTATACTCCTGGCCCATGTTTGGCGGTATCTGCATCCCTGCAAGAATGATAACCGTATCCGGGTTTTTCTCTCTTACTGAATCCACAATTTCCTGGAGGTTTTGACGTGTCTCATTTAAAGGTATGCCCCGCAAACCGTCATTGGCGCCTAATTCCAAAATAAACACATCCGCTTTTTGATTCAGCACCCAGTCAAGCCTGTTCCTGCCGCTGGCCGTTGTTTCACCGCTTAGTCCGGCGTTCACCACCGTGTAATTTAAATTCAGGGAATCTACAATTTGCTGAATTACAGCCGGAAAAGCCTCTTTCGTGTCAAGACCGTATCCTGCTGTGAGGCTATCACCAAAGAACACAATAACTTTGTTGTTGTCATCTTTATCGACGCCATTTTCTGTTTGCTCATTTGTAACTGAAGACTTTACACCGGTTTGTCCGGACTTTCCTCCACAAGCCACTAATAGTAAAAACACAAAAAAATAACGAAACTTTAAGAAGGTCTGCATGGTTTAAGGGTCTAAAAGTCGAAATCATTTCCTTATTTTGCTGCGTCATTGCAAACAAAATTTAATTTCTGATAATGTCAAAGATATTAAACGTTGACCAACTGGGGAAGACCTATTCCAGTGGCTCTAAAAAACTAACCGTTCTTGATGCTATTTCCTTTGAAATAGAGCAGGGGGATACTTTCGCTATTGTGGGTCCTTCGGGTAGTGGCAAGACTACTTTGTTGGGACTTTGTGCGGGTTTAGATGAACCTGATTCTGGTTTCATAGAACTTTGTGGTACCCGAATTAACAAATTGAGTGAAGATCAGCGAGCCCTTTTGCGCAATAGAGAAGTGGGGTTTATTTTTCAGGATTTTCAATTACTTCCCACACTAACGGCCCTGGAGAATGTAAGTGTTCCTCTGGAATTACAAGGGGTAAAGGATGCCAGTAGGCAGGCGATGGAACTTTTGCAGAAAGTGGGATTGGCAGACAGGTCACACCATTATCCCTCTCAGTTATCAGGCGGTGAGCAACAGAGGGTTGCTCTTGCAAGAGCTTTTAGTAATAAGCCTTCTATCCTTTTTGCTGATGAACCTACCGGTAACCTTGATGAAGAAACAGGAGAAAAAGTAGTAAGACTACTTTTTGAACTTAATAAAGAAGCAGGTACTACTTTGGTTATTGTAACACATGACCTTGACCTTGCAAAACGTACTCAGCATATTCTCAGACTTAAAGGGGGAAAGATAGTGACTAACGAAAGCACAGTAATCTCGTGAATAAACGACAGGAAGCCTCATCTATGGCAGGTACAGGCTGGCTTTTTAAAATGGCCTGGCGTGATGGAAAGGCCAGCGGGGGCAGACTTGTTTTGTTTATGGCATCTATCATACTTGGCATTACAGCACTGGTTTCAATCCAATCTTTTAGTGATAATCTTAAAGAAAATATCCGTCTCCAGTCCAAATCGCTTATGGGAGCTGATTTTATTATAGATTCAAGACAACTTCCAAATGAAAAAGTTCAGAGAATCATAGACTCATTAGGCGGAGCAAAGGGTATGGAAGTAAATTTTGCATCCATGGCTGCATTTCCCAAGAATGAAAGCAGTAAACTGGTTCGTGTTCGGGGGCTTGAAGGTGATTTTCCACTTTATGGGGAATTAGAGACAGAACCTGCAGATGCGGCAACGACATATATTTCAAAAGAAGGAGCTCTTGTAGACGCCACTGTAATGCTTCAGTTTGAATTAGAAGTTGGAGATACAATCAAAATAGGAAATGCTAATTTGCCAATTGCAGGCACACTTATATCTGCACCTGGTAATAGCGCATTTGCCAGTTCTGTGGCACCCCCTGTTATTATTCCATATGGCATTATTGAACGAACGGGGCTACTGCAGGTAGGGAGTCGACTGGACTACAACTATTATTTTAAGGCCCCGCCGGAGATGGACCTCGATGTTCTTGACAAAGAACT
>CAJQNH010000172.1 GCA_905479615.1 uncultured Eudoraea sp. | reverse complement strand
GGCAAAACTGATAACTGGACTTAAATCTGAAGAAAAAGATGTTTCTACAATTGCCAGCAGGGTTCAAAACGCTTTGGCTTATGGCATAAATCACCCTTATGGTGAGTTTGCGACTGAAGAAACAGTAAACAATGTCACCCTTGCAGATGTACAAAGATTTTATAGTGAATTATTTGTTCCTGCAAACGCTTATCTGGTAGTAATAGGGGATGTGAAATTTGAAGAAGTTAAAGACTTAGTGACCAAACATTTTGATGATTGGGTAATGGCGTCACCGCCTTCACTAGGATACTCAGAGCCTTTGGATGCTCAATATACCCAAATAAACTTTGTTGATGTACCCAATGCAGTCCAATCAGAAGTAAGCGTTGTAAATCTTGTAAATCTTGAAATGAAAGATGAGGATTATCTACCAGCAAAGATTACAAACTTTATTTTAGGTGGAGCATCTGTTAGTCGATTAGAACAGAATTTAAGAGAAGATAAGGCGTTCACTTATTATTCAAGATCAAGACTTGGTGATAATAAATATGGGGCTTCTACATTTAAGGCATTTACTCCCGTAAGAAATATAGTTACTGACAGTGCAATTGTGGAGTTATTGGGTGAAATAGATAAAATTATCACAGATCCAATCTCTGAAGAGGAATTGAAAATTGCAAAATCTGTATATGTGGGAAGTTTTGTATTGGCTTTAGAACAACCTTCTACAATAGCCAGATATGCTCTAAATATTAAAACAGAAGGCTTACCCAAAGATTTTTATAAGACGTATTTAGCACGTATAAATGCAATTACAGTTGAAGATGTTCAGAAAGCTGCTAAAAAATACTTCCATATAAATAATGCAAGGATAGTGGTAGCCGGCAAAGGAAGTGAGGTTTTGGAAAGTCTGGAAAAAATTCCTTTTAATGGCAGAATGCTGCCTGTAAACTATTATGATAAGTATGCAAAAGGAGTAGAAAAACCAAGTTATGATATTGCCTTACCCGAAGGGGTTAATGTCCAGAGTGTAATAGACGCCTATTTTGAAGCAATCGGAGGAAAAGCGGCGGTGGAGAAGATTCAATCCTTAAAACTGGTTTACGAAGGTTCTTCCATGGGATCAATTATTAAAACCGAGGAAAAAAGGGCTGTTGATAAGTATGTGCAAACTACCTACATGAATGATGCCCCAATGATGGGTGTTATTGCCAAAGGAGATGAATTATTTATGAAACAAGGTGGCAACAAAGTTCCTTTACCACCAGAAATGCAGCAGGATATGAAGGCTGTCATTGGAATTTTTCCTGAACAGGGAATAGCTTTAAGCACTAAAGCAAAACTTACGGGCACGGAAAATGTAGATGGCAAAGTTGCTTACAAAATCGAAGTTCCCGGAGAAACGGTTCAGACTACTTATTTTTATGATGTGGAATCGGGGTTAAAAGTAAAAGAGGCCACAGTAATCAACATGAATGGTCAAACCCAAAATCAGGAGGTTAATTATAAAGACTATCAGGAAGTAGATGGAATAAAATTTCCTTCAATTAAAGTAGGTTCTATGGGTCCACAAATAATAGAGACCAAATTATTAGAAGCCGTTATTAATGTAGAACTAACCGCAGAAGATTTTGAATAATTGCTCTTTAGGGTATCCATAAAAGAGAACCCGCCAATTGGCGGGTTCTCTTTTTATTAACTGAATCATACTTAAGGTTGAGTACTATCCAATTTTTCGAATGGACGCCTCGCCTATAACTATACCGGTATCTACTTCTGCATTTCCTTGGTATTCTATTTCAGCTTCCCCATAGCATGTTACTTTCAGTTTTTCTGAAACATTTACCTTAAATTCACTTTCGCCATAGGCGGTAATTTTAGTGGATAAATTGTCCATCTTAAGTGTATTTACTTCACTTTCACCATATGCTTTATATTTTTGGTGATTAACGGCGCCACTCTCAACTTCCAGATAGCTTTCGCCATAAATGGCTACTGTAAATTGTTGTAATGATACCTCATTTAAATATACTTTAGACTCCCCATATATTGTTAATTCCAAGTCGTTTTGCGCTATACGGCTACTGCACCTTATAGTTTCCTCGCCCCTAACAGATAATTTTTCCAAATTTTTATAGGTAATACCG
The DNA here is from genome assembly GCA_905479615.1 of uncultured Eudoraea sp. Lineage (GTDB taxonomy): Bacteria > Bacteroidota > Bacteroidia > Flavobacteriales > Flavobacteriaceae > Eudoraea. The sequence goes on along the minus strand of CAJQNH010000172.1, from coordinate 2,023 downwards.
GCTGTAACCATTGTGCCATTGTAAATGTCTTCCCTTCCTGACCATTCCTCTCCTTTTACTTTTTTGCTTTTGGCATACATCTTAGCGCCATCCAAATATATACGCAAGGTACCGTTCACTACCTCAACATTAATTTTCTCCCGTGGAATTTCGGCATTCTCAAGAACCACATTCTCCTGATCTCCTTCCTGTAATTTAACTTCTATATGTGGACTTATAATAACTTTGGTAAACGGCTCTACAGAAATGGTCGCAGATTGACCAAATAATTGTGGTAACCCCATAAAAATCAATGTAAATAGTACTCCTGTCTTAATTATGATTCGCATGATCTGAAATTTTTATTGTTAACACCTATTTTAGCAAAGAGTAGAATTTGATTCTAATGTTACATATAAAATAGATTTTATTTTGCTTTTTGTCTGTTAATTAAGTAAACGCCAAATATTATTATACAAGTGGCGAGAAATTGTTGTAATACAAGGTTTTCCCCATCCATCAGGCCCCAAAAAATACCTACTACGGGTATTAAATAAGTAACCGAAACCGAAAAAACCGGAGAAGAAATGTGGATAAGTTTATTAAACATTACCTTGGCAACACAGGTTCCAATCACACATAAAATAACAATATAACCCAGTGAACTCAGGAAGTACTCTCCTTCTATTACCCTTGCCTCAAATATCCCCGAGAAAGGTAAAATGATTAAAGCCGGAATTAACATTATTGCAAAATTCCCTACTGCTATTCCTAAAGGAGATACATCGTATAATTTACTTTTAATAATATTTGCATTAAATGCATAGCAAATTGTAGCCAAGATGACAAAGCCCGCATACCAATAATTTTGGCCTGGATTTATTTTCGCCCCAATAGAAACCAGCAAAGTAGCACCCGCTAATCCAACTACAACACCCAGAAGTTGATTACGTTTAAAAGCGGTGCGAAAAGCCAAAGAACCAACAACAATCGTAAATAGTGGCACAAGAGAATTTAAGATAGAAGCAATACTACTATCTATTTGGGTCTGGGCAAAAGCGAAGAGAAAAACAGGGATAAAACTACCAACAATCCCCGATACTGCTACCCATTTCCACTCTTGTCTGGTTATTTGCCTCATTGTTTTAAATCCAATTAAAAATAATAAGAGTGCAGCAATTATAATTCGAAGAACTCCTAACTGGATGGGTGAAAAACCCTCCAAACCTTTTTTAATCAGAATATAAGAAGTACCCCAGATAATGGAAAGAACTATGAGGTATAGCCATTTTCGGTTCAGGTCACTCATTATATTTAAATTTTGCTCAAAAGTCCTACTTTTTAATGGAATAAGGTCTCAGTTTTTCTTAATTTTACGGACTTAAAAGCAGCTTATTATGAAAATAAAATATGCATTTTTTAGCACCTTAACATTGATCTTTTTTTTATCGTGTAAGGAAGAAGAAAAGAAACCTGAAACCCTTACACAAATGAAAGAAGTTATGGCTATCCATGACGAGGTGATGCCTAAAATGGGGACAATTGGTAAACTTGTTTCAGAACTTAAACCAAAAGCAGACTCCACAGAAAAGGGGATTGTGTATGACAAGGCAATGAAAGATTTACAGGCAGCTCATAAATCTATGATGGATTGGATGAAAGGTTTTGGAGATCGTTTCACTTCAGATGAAATCCTTAATGGTGCAGCACTTACCGAACAAAAACAAGAGTGGTTGAATGAGGAAGAAAAGAAAGTTAAAGCATTAAAGCTACAGATCAATAACAGCATTGAAAATGCTGAAAAGTTACTGGAATAGGCTTTAAAAAGGCAATTGATTCAAATCTACATTACCACCTGAAATAATGATCCCTATTTGCTGATCATGATAGTTCTCCTTTTCGCGAATCAAAGCCGCAAGTGCAACTGCGCTGGAAGGCTCTACTATGATCTTTAAACGTTCCCAGATTAGGCGCATTGCAATAATTATTTCTTCTTCCGTTACATGTATTATATCGTGTACGTATTTTTTAATTATTGGAAATG